>CARDPF010000109.1 GCA_948960675.1 uncultured Eisenbergiella sp. | reverse complement strand
ATCACGCTGGAGATTACGGTTTTCGGGTTGGTGATTGCGGCAGTGGTTTATGCTTTTTCCTGCTAGTTTATGGGCTGGAGTCCCGCAAAGGATCGGTTCCTTGTAAAAAAATGCGGTTGTCTGGTTTCCTATGCCGGGATTCTAATTGTGGAAATCATCAAAGCCAATATGGCGGTGATCCCGATGATTGTTTCGGCCAACATGGAACCGGAACCGGTAATCGTCAGGATACGCACCAAATTGCAGTCCAAAACCGCGAGGGTGCTTTTGGCCAATTCCATTACGCTCACACCAGGGACCATTACGGTTGCCCTGGAGGGGGACGAACTGACGATTCATTGTCTGGACCGGTCTTTTTTAGATGGGGTTGTGGACAGTTCTTTTGAAAAAGCGCTGTTAAAGCTGGAGGAAGGAAGGGAAAAGAAATGACGGATCCGGTATTGGGTATGGCTTACCATGTGGTTTTTTTAGGGGCGCTGATTTTTCTTGCAGTCATGATACTGCTATGCTTTATACGCGCCGTGAGGGGACCGAGGGTGGCGGACCGTATTGTGGCAACCAACATGATGGGTACGATGGTCATGGTGATGATTGCGGTGCTGGCCCTTCTGCTCAAGGAAGGGTATCTGATCGACATTTGTATTATCTATGCGATGATCAGTTTTTTGGCAGTGATTGTGCTGACGAAGGTTTACATGGGGGTTTATGCGGAGCATAAGAGAAAGGAGAAGGAAAGAAAATGATTCTGGAATGGATTCGCTTTATTGCCGGGACGGTTGTTTTATGTGGCGGACTTGCGATTTTTGCGCTGGAAGTGTTTGGCGCCTACCGGTTTCATTTTGTACTGAACCGGATGCATGCAGCGGCCATCGGCGATACGCTGGGAATCGGCATTTGTCTGGTCGGGCTGATTATCTTTTCGGGATTTACGTTTACGAGTTTAAAGATGATACTGGTTATGGTTTTTTTATGGTTTGCGTCGCCGGTGTCCTCCCATTTGATTGCGAGGCTGGAAGTCACTACGGACGAGGAACTGGATCAATATTGTGAGGAGCAGGACTGAAAAATGAGTGTATTTACATATCTTTTACTGGGATTTTTGATTCTATGTGCAATTTCCGTAACGTTTTCCAAAAAGCTGCTCAATTCGATCCTGATTTTTATGTCTTACAGCCTGATTATGTCAATTATCTGGATGCTTTTGGAATCCCCGGATCTTGCGATCACGGAGGCGGCGGTTGGGGCGGGCGTCACTAGTGTCCTGTTTTTTGTGACGCTCAAAAAAATACACGCTATGGGAGGGGAGGAGCAGGACCATGAAGAAAGATAGTGCGTTTTCCCGCTGGTTTTATGGGGAAAAGGATACCCTGCTTGGCAGGGTGGAGATGAAGCCCCAAAAAGAGTACGAGCCGAAGGAGGCGGAGCTTAGGGAATTACTTGAGGATCACCAACACCTTAGGGAACACATTTATGATGTGCATAACCGGAAGCTTTTGGCTTTTAGCAGAATGTACAAGGTTGCAGCGGTGATTTTTTGCCTGACCCTGATTTCCATAATGCTGGTAACAGTTTCGTGGCTGCCGGAGTCGGGCAATCCCCAAAATCCGGTGAATAATGAGGTTTCTGCCCGCTATATCGAGAAAGGGCTGCAGGAGACGGGAGCGGTGAACATTGTCACGGGCATGATTTTAGACTACCGTGCGTTTGATACTTTCGGGGAGTCTAATGTACTTTTTATTGCTACCGTGACGGTGTTGATTTTGCTGCGGCTGGACAAGGAGAAAAAAGCGCCGGCCAAAAAAGGGATGGTGGTTTATGAAAAGCCGCTGGATGAATTGACGGTTGCCCAGGCGGAAGCGCATGACAGGGTTTATGAGCCGAAAAACGACGCCATTTTGCAGAAAGTGGCGGGTTTTTTGGTGCCGGTCATTATTATATTCGGCATCTACGTGGTATTGAACGGCCATCTTTCACCGGGCGGCGGTTTTTCCGGCGGGGCCATTATCGGCGCCGGCCTGATTCTTTATCTCAACGCGTTTGGGTTTGAAAAGACGGAGCGGTTTTTTACGGAGAGAACTTATAAATGGACATGCTTTGGCGCGCTGACTTTTTACTGTCTGGCAAAAAGCTATTCCTTTTACACGGGCGCAAACCATTTGGAGAGCGGGATCCCTTTGGGGACGCCGGGAGCCATTCTCTCCAGCGGGTTGATCCTGCCGTTGAATATTTGTGTCGGGCTGGTAGTGGCCTGTACGATGTATGCGTTTTACGCGCTGTTCCGGAAGGGGGGCTTTTGAAATGCTGGGGCCGAACTTGTTTTCCAATTATGCAGAAGCGGTGGCGGTGATTCTCTTTGGAATCGGCTTTTCCAACCTGCTTTTGCAGAGGAATTTGATCAAGAAAATAATCGGTTTGAATATTATGGATACGGCCATTTATCTGTTTTTGGCGGTCAAGGGATATATAGCGGGGCGCGTGGCCCCGATTGTAGTGGATCAGGTGCAGGAAGTGGAAGCTTATATCAATCCCATTCCCAGCGGACTGGTACTTACGGGTATTGTGGTTTCTGTTTCAGTCACGGCAATCATGTTGTCTTTGACCATCCGGCTTTACCGCAGGTATCACACGCTGGATTTGGATGAAATCTCCCTGCAGTTAAAGAAGGAGGGCCTGTAATGGACTTTATACAGAACTTTCCGTTTTTTTCAATTATTTTATCCATGTTTTCCGGCACAGTCAGTTCCGTGCTGCCTGCCAGGGCGGCCAAGATCCTAAATACGGTGCTGATCAGCGTGGTGGGAATGATGTCGGCAATCCTTTTGGTGTACCTGATGGGGACGGGGGAGTCCTATGTATACTGGATGGGGCACTTTCCCGCCCCCTGGGGCAATGAGATCCGTGCCGGGGTACTGGAAGCGGGTATGGCATTGTTCTTTTGTACGATCATGTTGCTTTCCGTTATGGGCGGGCGCAAAAAGCTGATCGGCGAGGTAGAGTATAGCAAGCACAATCTGTATTATATATTGACGAATCTGCTGTTGAGTTCCCTGCTGGCGCTGGTGTATACCAACGACCTGTTTACGGCCTATGTGTTTGTGGAGATCAATACGATTGCCGCCTGCGGATTGATCATGATCCGGCAGAACGGACGGACCGTGGAGGCGGCGGTGCGTTATATGATAATGAGCCTGCTGGGATCCGGCCTGTTTTTGATCAGCCTGTGTACGTTGTATGACATGACAGGACACCTGTTGATGAGTAATATCAAGGAGGCGGTTGCGGTTCTTTCACAGCGGCAGGAATACCAGATACCGCTTATGACTACCATCGGCCTGATGTGTACGGGGCTTGCCATTAAAAGCGCGCTGTTTCCCTTTCATTCCTGGCTGCCTGATGCGTATGGGTACTCCACCGTCTCCTCGGCTGCGATGCTTTCCAGTCTGGTGTCCAAGGGATATATTTTCCTGCTGATCAAAATTTTTTACAGGGTGATCGGGTTCGACATCATTGTACACGGAAAAATTATCAATATTCTTTTCCTGTTCGGCCTTTTGGGTATGATAGTGGGATCCTTAAGCGCCATCCGGGAGAATGATATCCGCAGGATGATTGCCTTTTCCAGCGTGGCACAAATCGGATACATTTATATGGGGTTCGGCCTGGGAACGGAGTCGGGAATGACGGCGAGCATTTACCATATTCTCGCCCATGCGGCGACGAAATCCCTTTTATTCATTGCGGCCATCGGGCTGACGGATGTGTCCGGGGGAAGCCGCAGGTTTCAGGATTTAACGGGGGCCGGCTACCGGCATAAAATCGCCGGGGTGGCGTTTACGGTGGGGGCCCTGTCCATGGTGGGCGTGCCTATGTTTTCCGGGTTTGTGAGCAAGCTTTTGTTTGCGGAAGCCTCTATCGGCCACACTTATAAAATGTTTCCGGCAGTAATTGCTTTGGGATTGAGTACCATTTTGAATGCGATTTATTTCATGAAAACCGTGATACGGATTTATGTGCCGGAAAAAAGGCCGGACTATGAGGTTATCACGGTCAAGGATGAGAAAGAGTATTCCCTGACGCTGGTGTGTTTTATTGTCTTAAATGTTGCGCTCGGTATGCTCTCCCAGCCCATTGAGGGCTGGATCCATGCGGGACTTGCCATGTTTGGATAAAAGCGGGAGGGAATTATTATGAAGGAATCTGTGACAATACTGTTTCCGGTATGCCTGCCGATTGTGGCCGGGCTTTTGCTCTTGCTTGGCAGGCAGCCCAAAAAGAGAAGCGTGATGGTCTGGTGCAGTGTAGCTGCATTGACGGTGACGGCTTTGCTTGTGTTGGGGCTTGTGTGTGGGGAAGAGACCTCCTTCACCTTGTTCTTTTTGACGGGAAGGCTGCCGGTATATTTTCGTTTGGACGGTATCGGGAAGATTTTTGCATCCGTCATCACCATTGTATGGGTATTGGCCGGTTTTTATTCGTTTGTTTACATGAAAGAAGAGACTTGCGAAAAAAGGTTTTTCGGCTATTACCTGATTGTCCTTGGTGTGCTTTTGGCGCTGGACTTTTCGGGAAACCTGGTTACGTTTTATGTTTTTTACGAGATGGTGACGCTGCTTAGCATGCCGCTGGTGTTGCATGAGCGGTCCCGGGAAGCGGTCATGGCAGGCCTGAAATACATGTTCTATTCATTCTGCGGCGCGTATATGGTGTTGTTTGGTGTATATTTTGTTTACCGCTATGCGAATACCTTAAGTTTTACGGCAAAAGGAGTGCTGGATCCGGCCCTGCTTTCCGGGAATGAAGGACTTCTTTTGACGGCAGCCTTTTTCATGGTGTTGGGATTTTCCGTGAAAGCCGGTATGTTTCCGTTTCACGGATGGCTGCCGGTAGCGCATCCGGTGGCCCCGGCCCCGGCGTCTGCAGTTCTGTCGGGTATCATTGTCAAGGCGGGTGTGCTGGGCATTGTCCGGGTGGTGTATTTTATATTCGGGGCCGACTTTTTGAGGGGGACATGGGTGCAGACTACCATGCTGGTGTTAAGTCTGGTCACGGTGTTTATGGGATCCATGCTTGCCTACATTGAGAAAGGGCTGAAAAAGAGGCTCGCTTATTCCACGGTTAGCCAGGTGTCCTATATTTTGTTTGGCTTGTTTTTACTGGATCCTTCCGGTTTGACGGGATCGCTCCTGCACGTGGTATTTCATGCATTTATTAAATGTGGTCTTTTCCTGTGTGCCGGAGCCTTTATTTTCAGGACGGGGAAGCATACGGTCGGTGAATTGGCGGGAATCGGAAAGGAAATGCCTCTCACGGTTTGGTGTTATACGCTTTGCAGCCTGGCATTGATCGGAATCCCCCCGGCCAGCGGATTTATCAGTAAATGGTATTTGTGCGTGGGGGCACTTCATACGCAGCTGACGGCATTTTCATGGCTGGGCCCCATCGTTCTTTTGGTGAGCGCACTGTTGACAGCCGGGTATCTGCTGCCCGTTACCATCCGGGGGTTTCTGCCCGGGGCAGGGTATGACTATGGTGCGCTTGAGAAAAAAGAACCGGTAAAAATGATGCTGGCACCGCTGGTGGTACTGGCAGCGTTGGCGTTTGTTCTGGGTATTATGCCGGAAGCGCTGATCCGCAATTTTTCTGCGGTTGCCGCGCAGATGATGTAGGATGTAGGCCGCTATGGGTGCGGCATGGAGGTTGGGATGAATCCAGGGATGATGCTGGCAGCAGTTTTGCTGCCGATAATCGGGGGTGCGCTGGTAATGGCGCTGCCGTTTAGGAAAAGGCTCCATATGGAGGTTTATCTGGAAGTCTTAGTGCTTGCAACAAGTATTTTGGTATGGACCATCCTCGCGGAAGGTCCGGGGGAACGTTTCCCCATCGTCAAGTTTGTGCACAATTTGTCGCTGTCTTTGAAGCTGGACGGCTGCGGCATGGTTTTTGCCGGTCTTGTGAGTGCGCTATGGCCGCTTGCGATGCTGTTCTCCTTTGAGTATATGAAAAAAGAAGAGCATGAAAAAGTTTTTTTCATGTTTTACACGATGACCTATGGGATTACGCTTGGCATTTCCTTTGCGGAGGACATGCTGACGATGTATTTTTTCTACGAACTTTTGACGCTGGTGACTGTGCCCCTGGTATTGCACACGCTGACGAGAGAGGCGATTTTGGCAACCAGAAAATATTTGTACTATTCGCTGGGAGGGGCGGCATTTGCCTTTATCAGCCTGGTTTTCCTGCTTGTATACGGAACCAGCCTGGACTTTTCCTATGGGGGTGTGCTGGTGCCGGAATTGACGGCGGGGAGGGAAAACAGGCTGCTTGCCGTTTATGTGATTGCATTTCTGGGGTTTGGTGTCAAAGCGGCGATCTGTCCGTTTAACGCCTGGCTTCCGCAGGCGGGCGTTGCGCCTACGCCGGTGACGGCGCTGCTGCATGCGGTGGCGGTAGTAAAGGCAGGGGCGTTTGCGATTATCCGCCTGACCTATTATGGATTTGGACAGGAATTTGTGGCTGGCAGCTGGGCCCAGAAAGCAGTGATGGGGATCGTGATTTTTACCATTGTGTATGGTTGCAGCCGGGCGGTGAAGGAGACGCATATAAAAAGAAGGCTTGCCTATTCCACGATCAGCAACCTGTCCTATGTACTGTTTGGGGTAACGATCATGACGCCGCTGGGTCTGGCCGGGGCGTTTACCCATCTGGTGTTTCATGCGGTGATGAAGATATGTTCCTTTTTTTGTGCGGGCGCCATCATGTACCAGACGGGAAAACATTATGTGCATGAGTTGAACGGCCTGGGGAAGAAAATGCCTGCCGTATTCGGAATTTTTACGGTATCGTCCCTGGCACTGATGGGGGTTCCGGGGCTGTGTGGGTTTATCAGCAAATGGAATTTGGCCAATGCAGCGGTGATGAGCGGTAATACGCTGGCTTATGTGGGAATCGGGGCTTTGCTGGTTTCGGCGCTGCTTACGGCGGTTTACATGCTGACAATTGTGGTTCGGGCATTTTTCCCGCCTGTGGGATACGAGGCCGCAGAGGCGGAAGGATACCGGGATCCGAACTGGCTGATGCTGGCGCCGCTTTTTGTTTTTGCAGCGGCAATGCTGCTTTTTGGCCTGTATTCGGCTCCGATTGTACAGTTTTTTACGGACATTTCCAATGGGGTAATCTGAGATGGGAAAAGATACGATTTTGTTGGTGCTTTTGTGTATTCCTTTTATCGGGGCAGGTATATCTTATGGGATCGGTAGAAGGAGTAAAGAAAAAAGGAATTTGTTTGCGGAACTTGTCACGGTTTTGGAATGCCTGGTTTTCTTTGGGCTGTTTGTGCTGTTCTTCGTAGGGCAGCAAGGCGGCTTTCGGCAGATGTATTTGCAGGTTTACGGGTTTGGGATGGGGCTGCATCTGTGTCTGGACGGTTTCCGCAGCCTGTATTGCTTTGTGGCGACATTCATGTGGATGATGACATCGCTGTTCTCACGGGAATATTTCGGGCATTACCGCAACCGGAACCGGTATTACAGCTTTATGCTATTGACCCTTGGCGCAACGGTGGGCGTGTTTTTGTCGGCAGACTTATATACGACTTTCCTATTCTTTGAGATTATGTCCTTTACCTCTTATGTCTGGGTGGCACAGGACGAATCCCGTGATGCGCTGCGCAGCGCGCAGACGTATTTGGCGGTGGCGGTGATTGGCGGGTTGGTTATGCTGATGGGACTGTTTCTCCTGTTTGACTTGTTCGGAACCCTGGAAATCAGCGAACTGGGCAGACGGGTGATTTCCGTGCGTGCTGCGGCGGCCCTGCCGTCCGCCGACGTAGAGGCGTGGAACCGTTATAAAGTAAAGCTGTATGCGGCCGGAGGCTGTCTTCTGTTTGGCTTTGGCGCGAAGGCCGGCGCTTTTCCGCTGCACATTTGGCTGCCAAAGGCGCACCCGGTGGCGCCTGCGCCCGCGTCGGCGCTGCTGTCCGGTATTTTGACAAAAACCGGTATTTTCGGCATTATTGCCGTGACATCCTCCCTGTTTTTGTATGACGGAAAATGGGGGGCCCTGGTGCTTTTACTGGGAACGGTTACGATGGTATGGGGGGCGGTTTTGGCGGTGTTTTCCGTGGACCTAAAGAGGACACTGGCCTGTTCCTCCGTATCCCAGATCGGTTTTATCCTGACCGGAATCGGAATGATGGTGCTTTTGGGAACACAAAATGGGATTGCGGCGCGGGGAACCCTGCTCCATATGGTCAACCATTCCCTGTTTAAGCTGGTGTTGTTTATGGTGGCAGGGGCGGTTTTTATGAACCTCCACAAACTGGATTTAAACGAAATCCGGGGATTTGGCCGGGGGAAGATTTTTCTGATGCTTGTCTTTTTGGCCGGGGCACTGGGAATCGGCGGCGTGCCGGGTTTTTCCGGGTATATCAGCAAGACGCTTTTGCATGAGGGAATCGTGGAATACCGGGAATTTTTGCTGGAGGGCGGAAAGATTGTGGCGGACAATGGGTTTACCCGGTTTTTTACCTCCGGCACTTGGGCAGCGGCTGTAGAATACCTGTTTTTGTTCAGCGGCGGGCTGACGGTGGCATATATGACCAAATTGTTCATAGCGATTTTCGTGGAGAAAAACGCGGATGCCGCGTTGCAGGAACGCTATGGGGCCATGGGAAAAAGCTGTATGGGACTGCGCAGCCGGATTGCGATCGGGGCAGGCGCCGTGCTGATTTTGGTCCTGGGAATTTTGCCCCATCAGCTGATGGATAATATAGCGGCGCTGGGCGAGGGATTTTTGGGCAGCAGCGGTGTGGCAGAGACCGTTCCGTTCTTCGCCTTTTCCAATATGAAAGGGGCGTTGGTTTCCCTTGCGGTGGGCGCGTTGGTGTATGTTGGCTTTATCCGGACTCTTTTGATGAAAAAGCAGGGGGAAGGCAGGGTATATGTAAACCGTTGGCCTTCGTGGCTGGATTTGGAAAATCTGGTATACCGGCCCGTTTTGTGTACCGTGCTGCCGGTGATCGGCGGCTGTGTTTCCCGGTTTTTGGACCGGTTTTTGGATACCATTATCGTAATTTTGCGCAAAACCGTCTATAAGGATAGTCCGATTCCCCATGAACTGGAGGAAGGAAATCAGGTTACGGATGCCGTAGGGGGCTTTTTGGACGGAGTGGAACTGTTTTTCCACAATAAGACGGATCACCGCCATAAATTGGCCATGTTCTACGAGGATTTGTCCGAGAACAGCATGATTATCGGCAGGAGCTTATCCTTTGGCCTGTTCATGACCTGTATCGGATTGATTTTGACACTATTGTACCTGCTGGTGTAAAAGGGGAGTATTGTGTTGCTTGCCGGTTTGGGCGTGTCATCGGGACAAGACGGCCCGCCGGGGACAGCAGGACACGGGGTAGGCAGGGGAAAACGCATGGTAGGCCGGGCGCCAGGACACAGGCAGGCATGCGTTTCCCCTGCCTACCTGTGTCCTGCGCCCTTTCCCTGTGTTGCTTTG
>CARDPF010000108.1 GCA_948960675.1 uncultured Eisenbergiella sp. | reverse complement strand
TCTATGCCTTCAATCCGGCTTTTGATCATGGAACCAAAAAAGACGAAGGTTGTGATTGCAAATAATCCCAAAAACCGCAGGCTTGTGAGCCTGCGGTTTTTAGCGTCAAAGACCCTTCATACGTTCTGTCTAAAATGGATGCCGAATCCCTATCAGATAGATCAACTTCGGCTCCCGTCTTGAGATATGCGCCACCGCCTCACCTACCGTTTCATAGGGATCGCTCTCCCGGTATTGGCCCGCCCGGTCCTTAAAGTACGCGTTGTGAAGCAAAAACCTTCCATCCCGGTTTTTGGTAATGCATACCGTGTGTATCTGCTTTGTTATATCAACTTTATCATTATACACGGTCGCAATCATGACGGAATGGCTTCTGCCGATTTTCTCTGCCGCCAAAACATCCGTACCGTCCGCTGTCTCCACAAAAAAGCCGTTTTTCCTAAAATATGACGCAAGCACCGTTGGGGCTACGCCAAAAACACCCATAAGCGCCGCACCCTGCGCTTCAAAATCACGGATGAATTCTGCAATTTGTTTTCTGGTTGTCATACCCTGTAACGCTCTCCATGCATTGCAGGCCGCAATGATTTCACATCCGGAATAGCGCATATTGTGATGCCGGCCCATGCCGAACCGGATTGTTTCCCATTCGTTCTGGTTTTCGATATAAATGTCCGGTGTATGCCAAAATCCCCAGTTTGTCTGTTCCAGCCGGATGCAGTTTTCCCTGTAATTTTTTTCCCGGATAAACTCCGGTACCCCAAAAACGGAAAAGAGACGGTAAATTGCCAATAAAAAGCCGTTGCTTACATATTTGGGGATACATGCAAATAGCCATCTTTTGATCTTGGTCATATTGCCTCCTCCCCTTCTTTCCCATTACGCTTCCGGCTCCTTTGGAAGAAACAAATCATCACGCGTAATATTTTTCAGCCATGTCCCTTTACGGTAATGGCGGATCACCCAGGGCCATTTACACAGTAAAAAATACACCCACAAAACCAGCAGACGCAACACGAAGGCGGCGATAAGTCCCAGCGGCACTGCATAGCACCACATATCAATGGCATCGCATACAAAGCCGAAACGGCTGTCCCCGCCTGCCCTGAAAACCCCGGCAATCAACGTCGTATTCACGGCCACATTCAGGGAAAATGCCAATACATTCATCAATGTACTGACTACCACCCTGCCGATACTGCGGAGCACTGCAAGATATACTTCCGTGACGCCCCAGCACAGGTAACTGATGCTCATAAAACGCAGATAGGAAGCACCGATTGTAACCAGTTTTGAATCATTGGTAAATACGCGCATCTTCCACTGCGGAACCAGGGCCGCACAGTACGCAAAGCACAGGGCAATCAGCAGGGAAAAGCGCAGGGCAATTCCCTGCAAATCTGCCGGTAAATAGCATCGTTTTTTAAGGTTGTTTTCATTCATCACCTGACATATTGTTGGTAAATTTCCACATGGTCATAAATACAGCGCCAGCTGCTATAAGCGTTTCCGGTGACACAGATATAATTTTTGCCGCTGCCAGAAACCAGGTAGCTTGCACTGCAGTTTCCGGATTGGTTGACAAAACCCGTCTTGGCACAGACCACCTCCCCCGGAACTTCCTTGTCCTCAATACGCCGCAAAAACAGGTTGGATAGTGTAATCCCTTCCGGGTGTGCCTCTGTCACGGCAGTGGTATAAATATGGGCGGACAATACCTCTTTACACAAATCATTTTCCAGGGCAGCTTTTAGAATCATTGCCATATCATAGACCGTACAATAATGGTTCTCATCATAAATACCGATGCAGTTGGTAAAATGGGCCGTTTGGGACAACCCCAGTTCCTCCAGCTTTGCATTCATCATATCGGCAAACGCTTCCTGCGACCCGGCCGTATAGACTGCCAGCGCCGCTGCTGCTTCCCCGCCGGAGGGAAGGATTGTCCCATACATCAAATCCCGGACCGTGACAGGCTCGTCCACCATAAATCCTGCGGCGCTGCAATCGTTCACATAGGCATAATCCGTAATTTCCCGGGTCATCACGAAAACATCATCCAAATCTACGGCATGTTCCGCAGCCACCAAAAGCGTCAGGATTTTGGTCATGGACGCAGGATTGCAGGCGGTTTTCGCATCCCTCTGTGCGATCACTTTTCCTTCATCCAAATCCACCAGCACTGCATAGGTACTGTTCACCTCTTCGTCTGCAATGTAGCTGGCATCCGGGGGAAATTCCGCCTGATACCCGGCAAAAAGCGATCCCTCCGCACGGTTTGCCGTTTCGGTTTCTTCCTCCGGCCCTGATACAAAAACAGGCGCGGTGGCGGTTTGTGCCGTTTCGGAAAAATCCTCTTCCTGCCGCACGGGCAAAGTCGTCTCCGGCTCCTGTACAGGCACGGCACGGCGCACGTTATGTAAAAATATACTTAAAAAAGCGGCCGCGATACAAACCAGGGCCGCCGCCACATAATACTTCATCCGGCTGCGCATTTTTTGCTGCCGCATTTTCTGCTGCCGCATCTCTTCGATCCGCTTTGCCCGCCTTTGCCGCCGCAGCATTTCCTCCTGCAATTCCGCCTGCCTTAGCCGGTACAATTCTTCTTCGTCCATCAATCGCCCATCCCACGCTTATGCAACTATCGCTTTGCCAGTTCTGCGGCAATCTCTTCCCAGGTCAGACCCTTTTGCGCCATCAGAACCATCATATGGTAAAGAAAATCCGAAATTTCGTAAATCACTTCGTTGGGATTGGGATTTTTGGCGGCAATAATAATCTCTGCAGCCTCCTCCCCCAGCTTTTTTAAGATTTTATCAATTCCCTTGTCAAACAGGTAATTGGTATAGGAGCCTTCCTTGGGATGCTCTTTGCGGTCCTCTATGACAGCGAATACCTCTTCCAAAACCCGGCGCGGATTATGGGAATCTTCCTGTTGGACACGGGTCTGTATCTCGTTGAAAAAGCAGCTGTAGGAGCCGGTGTGGCAGGCCGGGCCCACCTGTGTGACTTTTGCCAAAACGGCGTCCAAATCACAGTCCGCCGTCAGGGAATGCACATACTGATAATGGCCGCTGGTCTCGCCTTTTTTCCAAAGCGATTGACGGCTCCTGCTGTAATAGGTCATAATTCCCGTCTCCAAGGTACTATAATAGGCCTCCGCGTTCATATAGGCCACCATCAAAACGGCATCGGTTTTGACGTCCTGCACCACTACGGTGACAAGACCGTCCGGCCCTTTTTTGAGTTCCTCCCAGGAAAAGGCCGCCTGCTGTCCCGCAATGGGAATATGGTTTTCCTGACAGAATTTTTTTAAGGTTTGGATATTTTTCACATTCTCCGTCACCAAATCGCCCAATATACCGCCCACATTCGGTATGGATAACAATTCGATTATCTTTTCCAAGGAAACTTCCGGCAAAAACGGGGTCACAAAAACCGGGGATAAGGCAGCCGCCTCCTTAACCCCCGCCCCGTTAAACAGAAACGCTTCACAGGCATAAGAACGGATTTCCTCCTGGTTTTCTTTGAGCAAAAAGGGCGTTTCCACCCCTACGACAATCTTTTCTTTTCCAAAGCGCTGGGACGCTTGTGGCAAAAGCTTTGCCTGTACAGGATCCGTCAGATCCAGCATCACCTGTCTGCACCCGGCATATAAAAGTTTTTTGACATCCTCCAGCCGCTTTATGTTTCCTGTTCCGATCACCAAAACCGCCACATTTGCACATATTTGGCGGATGATATCCAGCGCCTCCTCATGCTCCTGATCCTTTTCGGACATATCATGTACATAAATGGCATCACATTTGTGCAGGGCATATTCCCTGGCAAGCCCTACCGGATCCAGACTGACCTCCCGGCGGTTTTTCAGTCCGGACACCGCACGCTTCTGACACAAATAAATACAGGGAATGAATCTTTTACCGTCCATCGTAATTTTGCTCCTTTTTTGACTACCCTTCAAACTGCCCAAACCGTATCTTACAAAGTTCCCTTTGTGGAAAGCACCCCTGTCACCCGCTGGTCAAATCCGGTGGCCATATCCAGCGCTTTGGCAAAAGCCTTAAACATCGCTTCCGCAATATGGTGGCCGTTTATGCCGTCCAGCACCTTGATATGCAGGTTCATCCCTGCCGCATAGGAAACCGCATAGAAAAACTCCCGGATCAACTGGGTATCCAAATCGCCGATCATCAAAACCGGAAAATCATAGGAAAAATTGAGATAAGGCCTCCCGCACAAATCCACCGCGCATGCCACCAGTGCATCGTCCATGGGAAGCAGGAAATAGCCGTAACGCCTGATCCCTTCTTTTTCCTGCAGGGCGGAGGCAATCGCCTGTCCCAGCACAATGCCGCAGTCTTCCACCGTGTGGTGGCCGTCCACCTCCAAATCCCCTTTGACGCTGACGGACAGGTCAAAGAATCCATGCCGGGCAAATCCCTCCAGCATATGATTCAGGAAGCCGATCCCGGTATCGACGGATGATTTTCCGGTACCGTCCACGCAAAACTCCACGTGAATGTCGGTTTCCTTCGTCGTGCGCGCAACCAAAGCCTGTCTCTCCATTTTTCCTCTCATTTCCGCCGCAGATGCGGCATTTTGCTTCCCTTTACTCAAACCGGATTTTCACGGAATTCGCATGGGCCGTCAGTCCCTCGTTTTCGGCAAAAGTGGCGATATCCGGACATGCCTTTGACAGCGCATCCCTGGAATAGGAAATCACGCTGGTTTTTTTACAAAAATCGTCTACGTTTAACGGGGAGAAAAACCGCGCCGTCCCGTTGGTGGGCAGCACATGGTTCGGCCCTGCAAAATAGTCCCCCAAAGGTTCCGAGGAATATTCCCCCAAAAAAATGGCGCCCGCATTTTTGATTTTGGTCATGACCGCATACGGATCTTTCGTCAAAATCTCCAAATGTTCGGAAGCGATATCATTGGCCGCTTCCACCGCCTCCAAAAGACTGTCCACCAGCAAAATATAGCCGTAATTTTCCAGGGATTTTCGGATAATCTCTTTCCGGGAAAGCTTCTCTGTCATCTTTTGTGTTTCCCTTAAAACGGCATTGGCCAGTTCCTCACTGGTGGTAACCAAAATCGCACTGGCAAGTTCGTCGTGTTCCGCCTGCGACAAAAGGTCGGCCGCCACAAAGCGCGGATTGGCCGTCCCGTCCGCAATAACCAAAATCTCACTGGGCCCTGCTATGGAGTCGATACCCACGTACCCAAAGCAGGCTTTTTTGGCCAAAGCCACAAAGATATTGCCGGGGCCTGTGATTTTATCCACCTTCGGAACACTTTGGGTACCAAACGCCATGGCCGCAATCGCCTGCGCCCCTCCCATCTTGTAAATCTCATCCACGCCCGCTATATGTGCCGCCACCAAAGTCCCTGGCGTCACCTTTCCTTCCCTGTCCGGCGGGGTCGCCAGAATAATCCGCCCCACCTTAGCTACCTTTGCCGGAATCACATTCATCAGTACGCTGGAGGGATAAGCCGCCCTGCCGCCCGGCGCATATACCCCGGCCGTCTGGATCGGGGTGATTTTGACCCCTAAAATCGTACCGTCCTCCTGCGCGTCAAACCAGCTGTTTTGCAGCTGCTTTTCGTGAAAACGCCGTATGTTTCGGGCGCTTTTCTTCATGGTCTCCACAAATGCGGCGTCCACCTTTGCGTAAGCCTCCTCAATCTCGGCGGCGCTTACCCGGATGCAGGACGCGTCAATTTTACAGTGGTCAAACTGTTCGGTATAGGAAAACAAGGCACTATCCCCGTTCTTTTTCACATCCTCCACGATGGCCGCCACCGTCTCCTCATACTGCCCATAATGATTAGGGCTTCTCTTCAGCAAATCCTGTAAAAGATTCTCTTTGCTCGTGGCCGTTAACTTGACGATTCTCATAATACTCCCTCCCTTCCCACCTGACGGGACGTGCTTATGCCAACTGCTGCCGTAACTGTAACAAAATCGAACGGATCCTTTCCGTTTCCATCTGCATACTCACCCGGTTGACGATCATGCGCGCCGACAGCGGGCAGATCTCCTCCAGCACGGCAAGCCCGTTCTCCCGCAGGGTGGAGCCGGTCTCCACAATGTCCACAATCACATCGGAAAGCCCCACGATCGGCCCAAGTTCCACCGAACCGTTCAGCTTTATGATATCCACGGTTTGATGCTTTTTGTTATAAAAATAATCCTTGGCAATCACCGGATATTTGCTTGCCACCCGTATCCTCTCATGGTGCCTGAGCAGTTCCTTTGCGCTTTCAGGGCCGCAGACGCACATCCTGCAGTTTCCAAATCCCAAATCCAATACCTCGTGTACCCGGCGTCCTTCCTCCAAAAGTTCATCCTTTCCCACAACGCCAATGTCCGCCGCCCCGTATTCCACATATGTGGGCACATCCGGCCCCTTTGCCAAAAAGAAGCGCAGCCTTTGTTCCTCGTTGACAAAAATAAGCCTGCGGGAATCCTTATCCTTCATTTCCTCACAGGTAATGCCGATCTTTTCCAAAAGCGCCAGCGTCTTGCCCGCCAGCCTGCCTTTCGTGAGGGCGAAGGTAAGGTATCTCTTTTCTTCCATGCTTTGCTCCCGTCCGCCCGCCTTTACGGGCACTTAAACCAATCTTTCCAAAACGCCGCCCTCCCGCATCACAAGAACCGAACCGGCCATCCGTCCCCTGGCATAGGCGGCCAGACCGCCGGTATCCTGTGTAAACAGGGTCAATTCCACCCGGATATTTTCCTGCCGCATTTTTTGCGCCTTTGCCAGTGCAGGGCCAAACGCACCCCTCTCATAAAAAAGCAGCACACCGTCCGCAGGAACCGGCGGGAGGCTTTTTTGTCGGACAAGCGCCTCCATCAGATCATCCACCACCACCATAAAACCGATGGCCGGGGCCTGCTTGCCGAAAAAAGACAACAGCCGGTCATACCGGCCGCCGTTTACGATGGCATCCCCCACGCCGTAGGTATATCCCTTAAAAATCACACCGGTATAATAATTGTATTTGCTCAAAAGCCCCAAATCAAAAGTGACATATTTCTCAACGCCATACGCCCGCAAAGCCTCCCAAAGCGCCTGCAGCCTCTCGATCGCCATAAGCGAACGTTCATTGTTCACCAGCTGTTTGGCCTCCGACAAATCGTCGGTATCCAGCACCGTATCTGCCAGCCGGAGCAGCACGCCTGCATAGTCCTTGCGCACCTTGTGCTCCTCCAGCAATTCCTGGGCACCGAAATAGTTTTTGGAGGATATATATTCCCGCAGGCTTACTTCCACTTCCTCGGAAATCCCGGCCTGCGAGCAGATTCCCTTGAAATACTCCACTTCCCCCACAGTGATCAAAAAATCCGTAAGTCCGCAGCTTTTCATGGCATCAATGACCATTCCGATCATTTCCGCGTCCGCCTCCACGGAATCGTCCATCATCAACTCCGCCCCCGTCTGCGTGACTTCTTTGAGCTTTCCCTGCAGGTTCAGCGTATTGGTAAACGTATTGCCGCTGTACGTAAAACGGATGGGCCTGGTCTCATCCATAAAATATTTCGCCGCACACCTGGCACAGGAAGGGGTAAAATCCGGCCTGAGGGACAAAGTATTTCCCTCTTTGTCAAAAAACTTGTACAACTGTGCCGAAGGGGTGGTTCCAATCTCACGGCTGTATACGTCAAAAAATTCAAACGTGGGCGTCTGGATATCCTGGTATCCATATAACCGGATGGTATCATGCAGCTGCTTCTCCACCCACAGCTTTCTCACATATTCCTCCCCATAGATATCCCGCACGCCCTCCGGCGTATGCAAAAGCGACGTTTTCATGCAAACCCTTTCCTTCCCTTTTTCATGATCTCTCCTATTATAAACTGCCTTCACACTTCTTGCAAGTATTAAACACGGAAATCAATTTCACTATATTGTTGTCTGACCTGTCACGGCACAACGACGGCAGGAAATAGGCGTCCCCAAAAGGAAGTGCCAAAAAGGGCGCAAGCCTGTAACGGTCCTGCGCCCTTTTTGGTGCTTCCTTTTGGGGGCGCCTATTTCCTTTTCTGCCCCTGTCAGTCAGGCCGATCGGACAGATCCTTTTGCATCATATCCAGATAGGGGACGAGAACACCGTGCTTTTTGGGCAGAAAATATTCCGGATTCAATTCTTCATACCGAAAGCTTTTGCGCCCTCCCTCCTGCGCCCGGTCCCAGAAATATTTCAGGTGGACAAAGGGCAGGTAATAAAACTGATCCCGGTGCGTGTAATAGATCAGGAAAAAGGAAATGCCCTGCTGCTTTTCAAAGTTTTCCATAAACTGCACCTGATGCAGATGGATATTCTGCAGGCTGAAGGTATCCTGCGCGCATTCCTTGGCGTCAAAGCAGACCGGAATCCCCTGCACCACGCCGATATAGTCCACCGTACTCTTCTGTTCAAAATAAGCCAGCGTAATATGCCGCTGTTGCTTATCAATCTGAATGGGGGTAATCGGGGTGGGGATTTTCTGGATCAGCGCCAGTCCTCCCTCCAGATACTTTTCATTTGTGCGGTTAATCAGGTCTTCCAACGTGGATCCCCGAAGCCCCCTCGAATTCCAAGTCGCCATAAAAATCCTTTACTCCATATGCAGTCTTTCCAAAAAATCCGCAAAATCATGGGGTAGCGGCGCCATGACCGTCTTTTCACCAAGCGGTGCAAACGGTTCTTCCAGACCGCCGGGAAAGGTGACGCAAAAAGCGTGCAAAAGCTGGCGTTTGACCCCGAATTTCCTGCAAATTCCGTTTGTCTGGCTGTCGCCATACTTTACATCCCCCAAAATCGGATGTCCCATGTCCGAAAGCTGTGCCCGGATCTGGTGGGTTTTCCCGGTAAACAGCTGTGCCTCTACATAAGTACAATCCAGTTTTCCCGGCAAACTCCCGTAACCCAACGGACGAATCCTTGTCTGGATTTGCCGCGCGCCTTCGGCTGGCTGTGAAAAAATATGCGCCTGATTCGTCAGGGAATCTTTTGCCAGCCAGGAAGTGAGCAGCTTTTCTTCTTTCACCCGCCCTTTTACCACAAGCCGGTAATATTTTTGGATCCGGTGTTCTTTGATTAGCTGTGCCACAAACTGGCTTCCCCGCAGGCTTTTGCCACAAAGCACCAGCCCGCTGGTATTCCGGTCCAGACGGTTGCAGACGGACGGTTTGAATACGGAAAGCTTACCGGCGTCGGTAGATTTGGCCCTTAGCAAATACCCGATCATCCACTCGTTTAGGGACAAATCATCCGGCAGGGACTTTTGCGATAAAATTCCGGCGGGCTTATTGACTGCCAAAATGTGTGCGTCCTCATAAACTACCGGGAGCGCCCCCCATAAGCCAACCGCCCTTTCATAAGCGGAGGTGTCGCACTCCTGTAACACCCCTGCCCCAAACTTTTCCATCGTTTCCTCAGACAAAAAAAAGGTAAGCGTATCGCCTGTGCACAGCTTTTCGCTTCCCGCACATTTTTTGCCGTTTAGGGTGATATTCTTTTTGCGCATCATTTT
>CARDPF010000107.1 GCA_948960675.1 uncultured Eisenbergiella sp. | reverse complement strand
CCGGCGTGGTGCCCAAAATATTTACACCGTATTTTTTCAGGTCCGCCGCCAGATTCAGGGGTGTCTGTCCACCGAACTGTGCGATCACACCAACCGGCTTTTCTTTTTCGTAAATGGCCAGAACATCCTCCAGGGTAAGGGGCTCAAAATACAGCTTATCCGAGGTATCATAGTCGGTGGAAACCGTTTCCGGGTTACAGTTTACAATGATTGTGGAAAATCCCAGCTTGCGCAGCGCTTTTGCCGCATGTACACAGCAATAATCAAATTCGATGCCCTGTCCGATTCTGTTGGGCCCGCCGCCCAAAATCATGACCTTGGGCTTTTTGGTGTCTACCGGGCTTTGATCTTTGATATGGTAAGAGGAATAGTAATAAGCGCTGTCCGGCGTACTGCTTACGTGTACGCCCTCCCATGCTTCCACAATGTTGGCCGCCGTCCTTGCGGCGCGGATTTGCTCTTCCTGTACGCCGAGAATCTCGCTTAAGTATTTATCGGAAAAACCATCCAGCTTTGCGCGCCTAAGATCGTTCTCATCCGGAACCCTTCCTGCGTATTTCCCGGTCAGCGTCTCTTCTTCCTCCACAAGTTCTTTCATCTGTTCGATGAAATATTCCTTTACTTTGGTCAGTTTGTGGATTTCCTCCACGGACGCACCCTTGCGCAGCGCCTCGTACATGAGAAAATGCCGCTCGCTGCTGGGGGTTGCCAGCCGGATCAAAAGCTCTTTTCTGGAAAGCGTATCCAGTGTGCCCACATGGCCAAGACCGTACCGCCCTTTTTCCAAAGAGCGGATGGCCTTCTGGAAAGCTTCCTTATAGGTTTTGCCGATACTCATGACTTCGCCGACGGCACGCATCTGGGTGCCAAGCTTGTCCTCTACTCCTTTGAATTTTTCAAAAGCCCACCTTGCGAATTTGATAACCACATAATCCCCATCGGGTACATACTTATCCAAAGTCCCGTATTTTCCGCAGGGAATTTCGTCTAATGTCAGCCCGCTGGCCAGCATGGCCGAGATCAGCGCAATGGGAAAACCGGTAGCCTTGCTTGCAAGCGCGGAGGAACGGGAAGTTCTGGGATTGATCTCAATTACAACGATACGTCCGGAAACCGGATCGTGCGCAAACTGTACGTTGGTTCCCCCGATCACTTCAATCGCATCCACGATGCGGTAAGCCTGTTCCTGCAGCTTTTTCTGGATTTCTTCCGAAATCGTAAGCATCGGGGCCGAGCAGAAGGAATCCCCGGTATGTACTCCCACCGGGTCAATATTCTCAATAAAGCATACCGTGATCATGTTTCCTTTCGCGTCACGGACTACCTCCAGTTCCAGTTCTTCCCAGCCGAGGATGGATTCCTCCACCAAAACCTGTCCGACCAGACTGGCCTGCAGCCCTCTTGCACAGACGGTCTTTAACTCTTCGCGGTTATATACCAGGCCGCCTCCTGCCCCGCCCATGGTATAAGCCGGGCGCAGGACAACAGGATATCCAAGCCTGTCCGCTATTCCTAAAGCTTCCTCCACGGAATAAGCCACATCGCTTCTGGCCATCTCCACGCCGAGGGAATTCATGGTACTTTTGAATTCGATCCGGTCTTCCCCGCGCTCAATTGCGTCTACCTGCACGCCAATAACCTTCACGCCGTATTTGTCCAAAATACCCTTTTCCTGCAGTTCGGAACACAAATTTAATCCAGACTGTCCGCCAAGATTGGGAAGCAGTGCGTCGGGACGCTCTTTTGCGATGATCTGCTCTAACCGGTCTACATTTAGAGGTTCGATATAAGTGATATCCGCTGTATCAGGATCCGTCATAATGGTAGCGGGATTAGAGTTCACCAGCACAATCTCGTACCCAAGGCTTTTTAAAGCCTTACATGCCTGTGTGCCGGAGTAATCGAATTCACATGCCTGTCCGATAATAATCGGCCCGGAGCCGATGATCAGCACTTTGTGAATATCATTTCTCTTCATAAAAATCCACCCATTTATCCTTTCTTCTACTCAATTCCCCAAAAGTCCACGGTTATTCTAGCACACTTCCTTTTCAACGGCAAGACAGGGATTTCAATTGAATCCGAAAAATTTTTGCGAAATCTTATAGCCCTCCACCGAGATCCAGCGTCCCGCCCTGCCGGGAAGATTCATGCAGTTGCCCAGCAGACCGTAACGTAGTTTTCTGTACAGGGAACGGTCCTTTTGGCGGATATAGGCAAGCAGTTCTTTCTTTTTCGCAAGCGCCTCCTCCGTTTGGGCGCGGATCAGTAAAATGGAGGAAACCGTGGTGATGATGTCCAGATAGCTGAGCATGTATTTACCCACTTTCCTGCCCGCTATTTCCTTCTTTTTGCCGACCATATAATCGACCATCAGCCTGTTGACCGTAAGCTGCTGGTCGATACGCCCGATCATTACGGTTTCGTTGACCGACTGGTCTGCGCGCCCGATATAGTACCGGTAAAAATTCACATCCAGATAATACAGGGTCCGCACAAAAGGCAGCGGCTCAAATACATAAAGGTTATCCACATAGAAAGTATGCTCCGGCAGGTGCAGTCCGCATTCCCGCAAAAGCTTTGTGCGGTAAATCACGGAATGCATAAGGATATATTTACCTGGGCGGAAATGCCCGCATTCCTCCCAGGTAAATATCCTCTCCTGCGGCATAAGGTGCCGGTAATGCATGACCTTTTTGCGCCGTTCCCCTTCCTTTTCATAGACGAAATTGCTGATAAACATGTCCAGGGCCTGCTCTCCGCCGGTCAACTCCCGCAGACGTGCCAGAATTTCCAGATAAGCTTCTTTTTTTACCCAGTCGTCGCTGTCCACTACTTTAAAATACAATCCGGTTGCGTTTGCGATACCGGTGTTTACGGCGGCGCCGTGCCCGCCGTTTTCCTGGTGGATTGCCCTGACAATCGTGGGGTATTTGGCGGCATACGCATCCGCAATTTGGGCGGTTTGGTCCATGGATCCGTCGTCAACCACCAAAATTTCCACATCCTCCCCGCCCGGCAGCAAAGATTCAATACAGTTTGCCATATAGTCCTGCGAATTGTAGCAGGGAATCGTTACGGTTAACAGTTTCATTTGTCTCTTCCTTCCTTCATGTCCTTGATCTTTTCACTTCCGGTCCGTATTTCCAAATACCGGGAATAAACCGCAAAAGCGGACGGCACCGGATACTGCTCTTGTATTTTCTGTAGTTTTGCAAAAAGAAATCCTTTATTTTTCTTCATGGGCTCAAGTTCGTCCACCCACACGCAATAACCGGTCATATGCCATTCTTTATGGGTAAAGATATGTTTTGCATCGGACAGCTTTTCTATTCTGACGGCATGCACACCCTGCTGTTTCAGAAAGCAAAGCGTTTCCTCCTGTGTCATATGTCCGTCCAGCGTGGGAAACTCATAAAGCCCTGCCAACAGGCCGTGGGCGGGACGTTTCCGGAGCGCCACACAGTCTTGGTCCCGGATGACAAGCACGGTCTTTTGTTCGATTTTTCTGGGCTTTTTTCCGCTCTTTTTGGGATATTGGGACCAGACATTGTAAAGGTTTGCCCTGCAGAGTTTTTCCCACGGACATTCCCTGCATTTTGGCATGCCGTTGGCCAGGCATACCGTAGCCCCAAGATCCATCAGGGCCTGGTTGAAATCCCCCGGCCGGTCTTTTGGCATGACGGGAAAAAGCCTTTCCTCCATTTTACGCTTTACCAAAGGATCCTGAATATCCCCGTCGTCTGTCAGGAGTCTGGATATGACGCGAAGCACATTGCCGTCAACTGCCGGAACCGCCCGCCCGAATGCGATGGACGCAATCGCGCCGGCCGTGTAGCTGCCGATTCCTTTAAGCTTTTGCAGTTCCCTGTAATCATCCGGCATTTGGCCGCCGTAGCTTTCCATGATCTGCATGGCGGCCGCATGCAGATTGCGTACGCGGCTGTAATAGCCAAGCCCTTCCCACAGCTTTAAAAAGGTATCCTCCCTGGCCTGTGCCAGCGCCGCAATATCCGGCAGTTCTTCCATAAAACGGAGAAAATAAGGCTTTACGGCTTCCACCCGCGTCTGCTGCAGCATGATTTCCGATACCCAGACCCGGTAAGGGGTCGGTTCCTCCCGCCAGGGAAGCACACGGCGGTTTTCATCATACCACGCCAGCAGCAAAGGTACGACGCGTTCCAGCAAAAGGTCATCCGGCAGTTTCTCCTCCCCTAAAACCACCGGAACCGGATCCGACAATTCCATGGAATTTTGTGTCACCATACAATCGTAAGCCAAAATCCGTACCCCGGCCCTCTGCGCCGTCTGCAAAATGTCTGCAAATTCCGGCTGTGCCTCCTGATTGGGGGAAAAACAGCGGATTCCTTTCTGCTGGATCACAAACAGGATATAGCTTTCATATCCCTCATCCATGGCGCGGATCAATTCCCTGACATGTTTCACCGCACGCTTAGAGGGCGCGTCCGGAAACAGGGCGACGCTTTGCTTTTCCAGCGTCACTCCTTTGACCTCCAAAAAAATCCGCCTTCCGGCGGCCTCCACATAAAAGTCCAACCGGGAGTCCCCAAACACAGCCTCCGGCTTTATCAGGGTGACGTCTTTTAATAATGCGCCGGATTTTAGCCACTCATACACCGCTTTATTGGGGGCGCATGAATCTATGTTGACCAAAACATCCCCTTTTTTTACGCCTATCAGGTCATAGCCCGTTTTGCGCCGCCCGGTCAGGCTTTTCTCCAGATACACCTCTGCACCCGGCAGCAAAAGTTCCCGGCACCGTCCCGTATTTTTTACATGGACACATTCCCGTCTTGCATTGCCCGCCTCCTGTATCTCCACAGTCGCAATAAAACGGTTTGGCCGGTCAATAAAGCTGCCTTTGCTTATATTTTCATACTTCATATGCTTTTACGCGTTTCCTTGTCCTACCTTTCTGGAAGGGACCCGTGCCGACGGCACTACCTCTGCTGCTTTTCCCGTGTGCGACTCCTGATCGTCGAAAAAAATATGCGCCCCAAAGGCGGCCAAAACGTCCCGTTTGGATATGCCCCCCAGAAAAAAAGACTCATCAATTTGTACATCCCATGCCCGCAGGGTACGAACCACCCTCTCATGGGCAGGCGCACAGCGGGATGTGACCAAGGCAGTGCGGATCGGTACATCCCTTCCTGCAAATTCCTTTTGCAGCGCCGCAATGGCCCTTAAAAACCGGGCAAAAGGCCCTTCCTGCAGGGGATACTGTGCCAATTTGCGTTCATTTTCTTCAAAGGCTTCCAGCCCGTCTCTCTTAAAAATTTTTTCCGATTCATCCGAAAACAATACGGCATCCCCGTCAAAAGCAATGCGTATTTGGCTGCCACGCTTTGTATATGCCGCTGTTTTTTGGCTGGTGCAGATAATTCCGGCCGCAATGCCGCTGTCCACCGCCATCTGGACATCCTGCTCGTTGGCGGACAAAAACAAATCCGTCCGGAAAGCATGCAGATAAGAAGTCAGCGGGCTGCCGCCGGAAAACACGGCCCTCGTGATTCCCAGTCCGTAATAAGCGATTGACCGAAACAGTCGCACCGAAGTGTCTGCATTATTGTGCGACATAATCACGACTTCCACCCGTTTGCGCTCGCCTGGCAGGTCGTTCATGGAAAGCAGCGCACAAACCAGCGCAAATCCGGGGCCGGGTTTTAATATTTCCCCTTCATGGTCCGCCTGATACTTACAGTACGCCTCCAGTCCCTGCTGTTCAAAAATCCGGTTTTCACGGCTCAAATCAAATAGTGCCCTTGTGGATACGCCCACCACAAGCCGTCCGTCCAATTCATATGCCATATCCCATTCCTCCTTCTAAAAGCCGCATCAGGAATATGACCATAGAAAGACTATCGCAATCGGTTACATTCAAAATGTTCCAATGTCACCAGACAGTTCTTTAACGCTTCATACTGTTCCTCAACTGTATCGCCGGATAACTCCAAATCCATGGAGGCAGCTATGATGTTTAACATGGATGCATCCGCCTTGCCCGCCATGGAAGCGTAGATTTCCAGCTTTTGCTCATAACTGTCCGCATCCAAAAAGGCAAGCAGCTTCGGATCCAGCCCCGTACCAAAACCTGGATTGCTACCGGGCGTCCCTTCCTGCTGTGCAGGAAGCTGCCTGCTTGGCAGCGGCTGCGGCAGATTTTGCGTATCCTGCAGCGGCTGTTGGGTTACGCTTTGCAGCGGCACGCTGTCCCCTGCCCTGCCATCCGCAAGTGTAAAACGCCACTTTCCGGCGGCTGCCGGGTACTTATCGTGATCCACTTCGCCGATAAACATGGCCAACGGTCTTGCATACACACGTTCCCCGTCAAGTTCTTTGTATACGACTAATGTCTCGTCTCTTTCGGTATGCTGTGCTACTGTCACAATGCGGTACAGGTTTCCCTTAAAATGCCGGTAAACCTCCCCCTGCTGCGGAATCCTATCCATACTCATCCTCATTTCTGCACACACCTGACACAAATCCCGGGTGTGAAAACCCAAAAACCCTTCCATCCCCTTCCCATGATAAAAAATTTTCCTGATGCGCTTTCCTACTTTTATTTTCGCATGCCATAAGTCCTATAAAACGGACTCTGTGAAAAATTTTATGGGAATCGGGATGCGCACTCCCCCTACCTTCTTCCGGACAGGCGGTCAATAATTTCGTTGGATTTTGCGTATATCCTTTCCGCGTCCACGCCATTTTTAAACTGGCCGTCCTCATACAAAATCTTTCCGTTAATCATGGTAAGCTTTACATTCTGTTTGCTGCCGCTGTATACGATGTTTTTGGTGATATTGTTGAGGGGCTGCATGTTTGGCTGGTGTAAATCAATCATGATAATGTCGGCAAGCTTTCCCTGTGCCAATACGTCTGCGTCCATAAGCCCCATGGCACGGGCCCCGTTCACGGTGGCCATCCTTAGCACCTCATGGGCGTCCACCGCCGCCGCGTCCTTTTGTAAAAGCTTGGCCAGCCCGGTCACAAGGAACATTTCCCGAAACATGTCCAGACAATTGTTGCTGGAGGGGCCGTCCGTACCGATGGCCACACACATTTTTTTCTCCAGAAAGCGTCCAATGGGGGCAATCCCGCTGGCAAGCTTGGTGTTGGAGCCGGGGTTGGTGACGGCGTACAATCCCTTCTTTGCAAAAAGATCCATATCCCCTTCCGTAAAATAGACACAGTGGTAAGCGCCGCCGCCGAAATCAAACAGTCCCAGGGAATCGAAAAGCTGCGGCGGGGTCATGCCATGGCGCTCCAGACATTCGTCCGTTTCCAGCTTTGTCTCGGACATATGGGAAAAAAGCGGAGCCTTATATTGGTGCATCAGTGCGGATACTTCTTCCAAAAGAGCCTTATCGCAGGTGTATTCCGCATGTACTCCCATATAGTATGAAATCAAAGGATGCATGCCGTTTAATTGGTTATACCGGTTCTCCATTTCCTTTACGGAAGGCCCGAATTTATTCAAACCGCTCACCAGTACACAGCGCATCCCCATGTCGATACATGCCTGCGCAATATCTTTGGGCGAAAGATACATATCAAAGATCGACGTCACGCCGGTGGTGAGATATTCCAGTATTGCCAGCTGTGTCAAATCGTAATTATCCTGCTCCGTCATTTTCGCTTCCAGGGGGAAAATTTTGGTGTTGAGCCACTCCTGCAGCGGCATATCGTCTGCAAAAGACCGCATGGCCGTCATGCCGGAATGGGTGTGGGCATTTTTAAAGCCGGGCATCAGCACATTTCCTTTGCAGTCAATCTGCCTGTCCCATTCCATATCCCTGCAATCTTTTGCAGGACCCACATAGGAAATTTTTTCGTCCTTCGTCCAAAGCTCCCCCTCCGTCAGGGCACAGCCGTCTGTCATGGTTAAAATCCTTGCATTGTAAAAACGAATATTCACGTATCCTTCTCCTTTATTCTGTCAGATTGGAAGGCCCAAAGCCCTCCGGCAAAAGCTGCGCCAGCTTTCTTGTCTGGTATTCGGTTTCCGATTTGGCAACAATCACCTCAAAACCGTCCGGGTCGCAAAACTCCATCATCACCTGCCTGCACACACCGCAGGGCCAGGCAAACTGCGTCACCTCCCCGGCAGGGCTTCCGACAATGGCGATTGCCAAAAAATTTTTCTCCCCCTCGCTCACCGCCTTGAAAAAGGCGGTACGTTCCGCGCAATTGGTGGGCGCATAGGCCGCGTTTTCAATGTTGCAGCCCGTATATATCCTGCCGCTATCCGTAAGCAGGGCCGCCCCTACCTGATAACCCGAATAGGGGGAATAGGAAGCCTGCCGCGCTTTTTGCGCGGCGGCGATTAATTCTTTTTGTGTGGTCATTTGTGCCTGCTCCTTTTAAAAAAGCTTTCTATAAAAAAGGCTTAAAATCCGCTACCGCCTCGGACACGAGACTGCGGAATTTGGGCGCGGCCGCGTTTGCCGCTTCCTGCACTTCCTCGTGGGTCAGCGGATTATCCGTCATGCCTGCCGCAAGATTGCAGACACAGGAAATGCAGCAGATTTTCATGCCCATGTGGTTTGCCGCGATGGCTTCCACAACCGTGGACATACCAACGGCACTCACGCCAAGCCTGTGAAGCAGCTGTATTTCTGCGGGGGATTCAAAGGAGGGCCCCGTCAGCTGTGCATAAACGCCTTCCTTTAAAGAAACGTTGCACTTTTCTGCCGCTTTGCGCAAAACCCCCTGCAGATCCTCGTCATAGACATGGGTCATATCAGGAAAACGCACGCCCAGTTCGTCTATGTTAGCGCCGATGAGCGGATTGGGCGCCCACATGGAAATGTGGTCTGTGAGCATCATAAAGTCCCCGGCGGTAAAGGAAGGATTGATGCCGCCGGAGGCGTTGGTCAAAAAGAGGATTTTTGCCCCCATCAGCTTCATCAGCCGCACCGGCAGTACCACATCCGAGATGGGATATCCCTCGTAATAATGTACCCTTCCCTTCATGCAGACCACAGGCACATCTTTTACGTATCCGAAAATAAATTTACCGGCATGTCCAGGTACGGTGGAAACCGGAAAGCCTTCGATCTCATGATAATCCAACTCGGCTTCCACACGGATGTCATCCGCGTAGTCCCCAAGCCCAGAGCCCAAAACAATCGCAACCTGCGGTTTAAAAGCAATCTTTTTTTGAAAACTTGCATAGCATTGCATCAATTTCTCATATACGGGATTCATATACCTTACCTCCTGTGCGTAACTCGCTGCCGGCCTGTAGGCGCAGACCGATAGCGGCCTCCTGTTATACATACTATAAACGAAAAAAACCTTTTATTCAAGGAAAACCTCGCGGAAATCCATTTTGCACAAAGGGGCGGGGTCTTGGCGGCTTCCCGGCGGCCTGCAGGGCGCATGGTCATGTCAGGCTTGCAAGGCTTGCGGACGGGAAATTCCACCAAAATGCAGGATGCCCCTAGACACAACAGGGCACAAAAAACGCACTGCGTTTGGACGGTTTTGCGTCCTGTTGCAGGGTATCCTGTATTTTGGGGAATTTCTCCATTCGTAAGCCAGCAGCCTGACATGACCATGCCAGA
>CARDPF010000106.1 GCA_948960675.1 uncultured Eisenbergiella sp. | reverse complement strand
CCATCATGATCTGCCTGTTTCTCTGTCTTTACTTTCTGGTTCTCCTGCTGCAAAGACCGATGTCCCCGAAAACATACGGCCTCTGCATCGGGCGTTTTGCCCTGTATTCCCTTCTGGCCGGGGGCATTGCATGCGTGCTTTTGCTCCCTGAGCTTTGCGCCATCTTTTTTACGGAATTCTCCGAGTCCGCCTTTCCCAAAAAGGTGACCTGGTATTTTTCTTTTCTGGACGTGCTGGCACGCCACGCCACCGGGGTAAAGCGGGAAACCGGCCTTGACCACTGGCCGAACATTTTCTGTTCCAGCGCCGTATTTTTCCTGATCCCCCTTTATATCCAAAACCGGCGGATTTCCTTTCGCGCCAAGTTTCCCCGGCTGCTCCTATGCGCCTTTATGATTGTAAGCTTTTCGGTCAACACCTTAAATTTCATCTGGCACGGGTTTAACTATCCGGATTCCCTGCCGTGCAGGCAATCTTTTTTGTATATTTTCCTTGTGCTGACCATGTGCTTTGAAGCGGTATACCGGTTTGACGGCTTCACCCCCTCCCAGCTTTTGCAGGGCATGGCACTGGGCATGGGGTTTCTGCTCTTTTGTGAAAAGGCGATGGACGATGATGCCGTTTCCACCGGAATCTTCCTGTTGAGCATGGTTTTCCTCTTTAGCTATGCGCTGCTGCTTTATATCCGAAAAACCCGGGACAGTTCTGCCAAAACCGCGCGGATTGCCGCCGTTGCCCTGCTGGGGCTGGCTACCTTTGAGGCCACCTTCAACATGGCTTCCACCAGCGTCTCCACCACAAGCAGGAGCAAATACCTGGAAAAAATCCCGGCCTATACGGCGCTGGCACAGCGCACCATGGAGGCGGATCCGGGCTTTTACCGGTTTGAAAAAAGCAGCCGCGTCACCAAAAACGACGGTGCGCTGGCCGGATATCCCACCGCGTCCCTCTTTTCCTCCACCGCCAATGCCAACGTGGAAGACTGGTACGACCGCATGGGCATGAGCGAAAGCAAGGTATTTTACTGCTTTGACGGACAGACCCCCCTCTCCTGCGCCCTCTTAAACGTGCGTTACCTGTTTTCCAGAAGCGATGCCGAAGATCCCGCCCTCTATACGCTGACAGATCAGGAGGACGATGTCTATCTTTATAAAAATAACCTCACCCTTCCCGCCGGATTTATTTTGGAGGAAGGCTGGCAGCTGTCCTCCCTGTCCCTGACTGAAGGTACGCTGGATCCTTTCGCGCTGCAAAACCGGATGACAGTCTCTATAACGGGATCCCCCCTTTTTGTCCCGGCAGCTGTGACGGAAACCGGCGATACGGCCCGCTTTACGGCAGACCGCGCCGGGCATTACTACGCTTACTGTAAAAACACAAAGGCCGATAACGTAAGCATCGCTTCGCCCGGCCTCGAAAAAACATTTAAAAAAGTAAAATATGATTATATTTTGGATCTGGGCTTGCACGAATGCGGGGAACAGATCACCTTACAAAATGAGGACGGCGGCGCGCTGGACGCCATCGCTGTGTGGCTGGATACCAATGTAGCGGCGCAGACCCTGCAAACCATGGGGCGCCAGCCTTTCGTGGTCGACTCCCACGATTCCACCCATGTAAAAGGCCATATCAATGTTTCCGTCCCCGGCGTCCTTGTGCTCTCTATCGCCTACGAACCGGGCTGGAGCCTGTGGATAGACGGGAAAGAAACCGAAATCGACCCCTACGACGAGATGTTTATTGCAGCACCCCTGGAGACCGGGGAGCACACCGTTGAAATCCGCTTTTTCCCCGCCGGACTAAAGCCCGGCATTTTAATCAGTCTCTTAAGCCTTGTGGCGCTGGGTCTGCTTGTGTATGCCCAAAAGCGCAGGCTGAACATCTTACCCGATATGGAACTGGCCAATCAGGCTGTTTAAGGTTTTTGCCTGACCGGATAGTTCGTTGGAAATCTCCGCACTCGTTCTGGCAGCATCGGAATTGGTCTGTATCACCGTGGAAACCTCCCTGATCCTGTTTTCCACAGAGACGATCATTTCCGCCTGCTGGTTGCTGGCAGCCGCAATCTCATCCATCAGCGTCTTAATGGACTCAATACACTCACCGATCACATGCATCGCGGATATCGCATCATTTGTGGATTGTGTCCCGGTCTTTACATCGTCTATCGAACGGCCGATCAGCGCGCTTGTATTTCCCGCAGCCTCCGCCGCATAACCCGTAGCCCTGTCCACCAGACCGCTGGCATTGCTGCAGCGGACGGTACTGTTCTGAATCTGCGCAGTGATATCCGTGACATTTGCCACCAGCCCGTTAATGGATTCTTTCTGCTCAATGGCCCCCTGAGATAAAGCCTGTGCCCCTGCGGACACCTGATTGGCACCGCTGTTTACCTGATTTGCGATGTTGGCAATATTTTGCATGACGTCTGTCAGGTGGGTTCGTATGCTTTTGAGGCTTTCGGCCAAAACCCTGAAATCACCAACATAATAATCCTTGTTCTTTTCCACATCCACTGCGATATTGCCATCTGCCATTTCCCCCAGAATCCGTCCGATATCGTCAATGGTCTTTCTCAGGCAGTCACAGACATGGTGAATCGTTTGTGCAATCATTCCGATCTCATCCGTCCTGCCATAAAATGCTTCCAGATCCCGGTCTGCGGAAAGCTCCAGCCTGCCCAAGCGTCCGATCGCACTTTCCATGACCATGAGTTCCCTGCCCTCCCTATATAGGATGAACAGCGTCACAAGAATAATGGCCGCCGCAACCACCGCGCACAAAATGCCAACCGTAATGCGCACCGTCATAACACTCCCGTAAACTTCCGCCTCATTGTCCCGAACCATAAATACCCAGTTGCGGTCCTTCAAATATTTGTAAACCGCCAGCTGATCCACGCCCTGTTCATCCACATAGGAATATGTACCTGCCTGCGTGCTGCTATTATCCCTGATCCGCTGCAATATTTCCAAATAACCCCTGTCGGTTGTCTGGGTGTTGAGTAACGCTTCGTCCTGATGATACAAATACGTTCCTGTATCCACATTCAAAAATACATACTCACTGTTGGGCAGTCCCTCAATGTTGAGTCCCAGCAGCACATCCATCAACCGGCTGGCATAAACCCCTGCGCCCACGTAGCCAAGACACTGGGTGCCCTCAAAAATCCGAACCGTTACACATTTTTTCTTGACAGTGTTTTTCAATGGTATTAAGATAGGGATTGCAATTTGCGGCATTTTAGTCGCAAAAGTCAAATGCCCGACAGGCAGAAAGAGGTCATATGGAACACTTAATTATTCCTCCCCATTACGTTTCGGAATTGAATCTGCACGACACGCAGATCGGTATCAAAACAGTGAAAGACTTTTTCCAAAGCCTTTTAATCAAGCACCTAAACCTCCTGCGCGTATCCGCACCGCTGTTTGTGGACCCGGCTTCCGGCCTAAACGACAACTTAAACGGATATGAACGCCCCGTATCCTTTGGCATCAAGGAACTGGACGATTACGAGGCTGAGGTCGTCCATTCCCTGGCGAAATGGAAACGCTTTGCGCTCAAAGAATACGGCTTTTCCCATGGCGAAGGACTCTACACGGACATGAACGCCATCCGCCGGGACGAGATTACCGACAATATCCATTCCATTTTTGTGGATCAATGGGATTGGGAAAAGGTGATTGCCAAAGAAGAACGCACCCTGGAAACCCTGCAGGCGACGGTGCGGGACGTGTATAAAGCACTGCGCAAAACAGAAATGTACATGGCTATCCAGTATGATTACATAGAAGAAATTTTACCTAAGGAAATCTTTTTTATCACCAGCCAGGAACTGGCAGACCGCTACCCTGTCCATACCCCCAAAGAGCGGGAATACCAGATCACAAAAGAAAAAGGCGCCGTCTGCATCATGCAGATCGGCGACAAACTGGCAGACGGAAAGCCCCATGACGGACGCGCCCCCGATTATGACGACTGGGCGCTGAATGCGGACATTTTGGTATATTATCCGGTCTTGGACATCGCACTGGAGCTTTCCTCCATGGGCATCAGGGTTGACCGGGATTCCCTGCTTTCCCAGCTGGAAAAGGCAGGCTGCCCCGACCGGGCCCTGCTCCCCTTCCAGAAAGCCGTGCTGGACGGAGAGGTTCCCTTTACCATCGGCGGGGGAATCGGCCAGTCCCGTATCTGTATGTTCTTCCTGCGCAAAGCCCATATCGGCGAAGTGCAATGCTCCCTCTGGCCGGATGCCGTCCGCAAAGAGGCCGCATTGCACGGCATTCAGCTTTTATAAGCCTTGCCGCTTCCCTGCCATTTGAATGTCAATAGCAGGCTCACAGCAGAAATGGTGAGGAAAAACAGGCAGGAAACCGGCATTAAGTAAATGCCGCCGATATCGGTCAAATCAATCAACAGATATACGAACAGGTTTGCAATCCCATGGAACAGCATGGGAAAGATAATGCTGCCATAAAGTTCATACACCAGCGCAAGCACAATTCCAAGCACGGAAGCATATACCGCCTGCACCAGATTGCCGTGAAACAGCCCGAACGCCACACCCGAGGCAAAAACCGCCACCCAAACATTGCTGATTTTCTTTAGCTGCCCATACACAACGCCCCTAAATACGGTTTCTTCCCCAAGCGGCGCCAAAATGCCGTAAGAAAGAACCCCCAGCCAAACCGGAATATCCCCTTGTATTTCCGAAACTTCCTGAAAGGCAGGCGATAGTTCATAAAGTTTAACGAGATTCAAAAGGCCGTTCATCCCCATCGCCAGAGACGCCGCCAATATCATCATCGGCGTCAGTGATAAGGCATGCACCGGTTTCGTGAAGCGGATACGGATTCCCTTGTGCCAAATGCCAAAGCAGGCCGCAAAGGCGCCGACAATCCCTGCGGCATTAGCAGCATTGAGCCAAAAATAATAAGCGCTGTCGGTATATGCGGCATCAAACCAAAACATGGCGACCATTAAAACGCCCGTCGCTACCGCTCCCGCCACGACATAATAAGTCGCCATGGCTAAGAGGCCAATCCCGATCGCTTTCGCAATTTTCTTGCCCTTTGATTCGGGTTTCGGCGTACGGTACCTCGCCCCGTAACCGCTAAAAACCCCTCCCGGCTGGGAACCGTAATACGGCGGCGGCTGCAATTGCTGTCCAAACGCCTGTGCGCCATTCGGCGAATCTGCCGACTGACCAATTGGCTGCATCACATTCTGCGGGCCGACCGTCTGTATGTATGACGGCACTGCATTCTGCGGGCCAACCGCCTGCACGTATGGCGGCACTGCATTCTGCGGGCCGACCGCCTGTACGTATGACGGCACTGCATCCGACCGGCCGGCCCCGGGCATCCGACCCGGCTGTACATTCTGCCGGCCGCCAAACAGTACGCACCGCAGGCTTTCCACATCCTTCACGATAATATCTGCGCCGGCTGCTTCCAATTCTCCCGCCGCCGCATATCCGTAACCTGCCCCGATGCTGTACACGCCGATTGCCCTGGCACCTTCCATATCAAATTTCCGGTCCCCCACCATCACCATACCGGACCGGTCCGCCAGCCCCAGCTGCGCCAGCTGGCGGCACACTTCTGCCGTCACCTCTTCCTTCTTATCCCGGGTTCCGTCCAACTCGCTTCCTACCACCACCGTAAAAAACTGCCGGATTCCAAAATAGCGCAAAATCTCTTCCACCAATACGGTCGGCTTACTGGACGCAACCGCCAGACGCACCCCTGCCGCCCACAAATCCCGCAAAAGCTCTCCCATACCCAAATACAAAACATTTTCAAATTTCCCCGTCACGAAAAAGCGTTCCCGGTACTTCTGTACAGCGGCCTCTGCCTGCCCTGCGTCAAAGCCATAAAACTCCCGGAAACTGTCCCGCAGCGGCGGCCCGATAAACGGCTCCAGCTTGTCCAAATCCGGCTCCTCTATCCCAAAACTTTGCAGCGCATACTGCACACAGGTGCAGATTCCCACTTTGGGGTCGCTGATTGTCCCATCCAAATCAAATATTACGCAGGAATACATACTTCTCCCATCCGCCTGCTTATGCAGACATCCAAAATTTTTAACATGATGTTTCCGCAAAAGGTATTTTCTCCCCTAATCCGCATACACCTTTTCTATCATACCAGAAAACCCTTCCCTTTACCATGAAAAATTTGTGAAAAAACTTGACAAATGCCTACGCTTGGCATATAGTAAAGAGCGTTAAAAATAATCGCCAGGGGAGCTATCGCTGAGATTGGGTTGTATGGCTTTTGTAAACCGTACCGGCCCTAACCCTCACTACCTGAACCGGACAATACCGGCGTAGGGAGGCAGACTTTTGTAAATGCAAAAAGAGGCTTACTTTCATACCTTCTTTTCTCTTTTGTGTTTACATCAGGCGCTATACCCCTCCTGTGCACACAAGGAGGTTTTTTTATGCTTTCATTCTTTGCAACCCCCGTCACGGACGAATGGGGAACCACGTATCAACTCACCACCGCCGGGTATACCGTGCTGGTACTTCTGATGCTTGCGCTTTTCCTGCTGGCATGCTTTGTCCAAAACAGCCTGCGCAAGCCGCATTTTTCCACCAGACAGCTGGCCTTTTCCGCCGTAGCGGTAGCGCTCGCCATGGTCACTTCCAACATTAAGCTGTTCGATCCCCCCATGGGCGGATCCGTCACGCTGCTCTCCATGCTCTTTATCTGCCTGATCGGATACTGGTACGGGCTCTATGCCGGACTCATGACCGCCATCGCTTACGGCTTTTTGCAGTTGGTCAGCAATCCCTACATCATCAGCTTTCCCCAAATGCTGGTGGACTATTTCTTCGCTTTCGGCGCGCTGGGGCTTTCCGGTTTGTTTGCACAGGCCAAAAACGGGCTTGTCAAGGGATACCTCACCGGCGTGCTGGGCCGTTACTTTTTCACCTTCCTGTCCGGCATGATCTTTTTTGGCATTTATGCAGCCGATTACGGCATGACCGCCCCGGTCTACTCGCTCCTATACAACGGCATCTATCTGGGCGGGGAAGCGCTGATCACCCTCGTCGTCATCAGCCTGCCGCCCGTGAAAAAGGCAATGGGACAACTCAAGGCCATGGCCGTACAAAATTAAAACGTCCGTCAGACAGCCGCCCAAAAAAGCCAATGCAAAAAGGACGGACGCAGGGGATGGCATGGCCACCGGGCAGGAACGCGCATGGCCGTTACAGGCTTGCAGGATCCCAGCCGGGAAATTCCTCCAAAATACAGGCTGCCCCTAAACGCGGCAGGGCGCAAAGAACGCACTGCGTTTGCACGGTTTTGCGCCCTGCCACAGGGATAGCCTGTGTTTTGGGGAATTTCTCCGGCCGGGATCCAGCAGCCTGTAACGGCCATGCGCGTTCCTGCCCGGTGGTCATGCCATCCGCCCGCCCCCGTCCTTTTTGCATTGGCCTTGGCTGTCTGTAGAAATCAGGATATCCGGATCGTCCAGTGGTTTTTATAGGTAGCGCCCGCCTCCAGGTGTACCAGTCCCGGCTGGGTCGCCAAATCCTCCACCACATCCTGCCGGGAGGGCAGGGAGGACCAGGGTTCGATACAGACATAGGGCGCATCCGTATGGGGCATGTGCCAAAATCCCAGATATTCCATCTGCGGATATTCCACCCGGACGCTGTGTGTAGATTTGTCCGATTTAAGCGTGACGGCCTTGGGCATTTTTGTAAGCACAATGGCGTCGTCGTCAAACAAATGATGGTTCATGGAAATTTTTCCGCCCGCCTCCAACGGATATTCCTTGTCCTTTCCGTCCACAAAACAGGTCGGGGAAATGCCTACCCGCACCGGATTGGGCACATCGGCCGGTTCAAACTGCAGGTAATAATCCTCAAAACACAAATTTTTATCCAACGGCACGCAAAAGCCCGGATGCCCCCCGATTCCAAAATACATCGGGATTTCATTGGGATTTTCCACCGAAAAGCAAATCTGCAGGGTATCGTCCTGCAGCGCATAACACACCCGGTACACAAAATCGAAGGGATATACTTTTTTGGTCTGCCCACTCTGGGTCAGCTTCCACACGATTTTATCCGTTTCCCGGCTTTCCACTTCCAACCGGGAATCCTTGACAAACCCGTGGATGTCCATCTCATAAGTTTTACCGTTTACCGTATATTTCCCCTGCGTCAGCCGCGCAATATAGGGAAAAAGGTTGGGCGCCCGGTCCCCCCAGTAGGCCGTGTCCCCCTGCCACAAATATTCCGTACCGTCCCTGCCCTCAATGGACATCAATTCCGCGCCCTTGTCAGACATCTGCACTTTCATTTTGTCATTTTCAATTGTATAAACCATATCCTATCCTTTCTCAAAACGGATTGTAAAACCTGCTGCCGTCCGCATATGTCACAATCATTGCTACCGTCATAAACACGGCCACAGACACGATGACCGCGTAATCGCCCTTCCCCAGTTTTTTCCCCATGTACCAGGTCCGCTTTTTATGCTTGCCAAAGCCCCTAAGCTCCATGGCGTTGCTGACTACGTCGATGCGGTCCATACTGGAAAAAAGCAGCGGGAAAATAATCATGCTCATCTTTTTCATGCGGTCCCACAGGGAAGCCTTGCCGCTCATCTCGATGCCGCGGGCTTCCTGCGCATGCTTGATCTTGGTAAAATCCGACTGTACGTCCGGCACATACCGCAGGGCGATGGCGATGGCATAGCTGATATTGTAGCTGACCCCCAGACGGCTTAGGCTGGCCGCAAACTCGCTGGGATTGGTGGTCACAATAAACATCAGCACCACCGGCGTCACCGTAAAATATTTCAGCATAATATTAAACTCATAAAAAAGCTGTTCCTTCGTGATATGGTGGTCGCCGAAAAGCTCCAGAATAACCGTCTTGCTGCCGTACACCACCGTCCCCTGATAGGGGGAAAACAAAAATACCGCCAAAAGATTCAGGCACAAAAACAGCAGGATAAACAAAAACACCGTCCCCACCTGTCTCCACTCTGTCTTGGACGCCCAGAAGATGACGACGCTGCACCCCAGCATCACAAGCAGCACCCGGGTATCATAGGTCAGCATACCGGTGATGGACCAAAGCAGGAAAAAAATCATTTTGGACACACCGCTGAGCCGGTGAATCCAGGTATCCTTCTCCTCATACGTCAGAATTCTGCCTGCCATGCCCCCTCACCTGCCTTTCGTAATAAATAAACCGGTCCGCAAAACCTGCCGCATCCATAATACCGCACCGGACTGCCAGGTCATAGAGCGACGTTTTTTTCAGATACGCCTTGTCCGCAATGCGCTCATTGGTCAGCACCCTGGCGGGCGTATCGTCCGCCACCAGTTCCCCGTCCGCAATGACGATCGCCCGGTCCGTGTACTCCAGCATCAGGTGCATATCGTGGGTGATCATCAGGATGGTAATCCCGTATGTTTCGTTTAACTCCTTCAAAAATTCCATGATATCCGTATAATGCTTGTAGTCCTGCCCCGCCGTAGGCTCGTCCAAAATCAGCACCTGCGGATTCATTACCAGTATGGAAGCGATGGTCACACGCTTTTTCTGTCCGAAGCTCAGCGCAGAAACAGGCCAGTTGCGGAACGGATACAGGCCGCAGATTTTCAGCGTCCAATACACCCGCTCCTTTATCTCCTCCGGCGCAACCCCGCGCACCACAAGCCCCAGCGCCACCTCGTCAAAGATCATGGGCTTGGAAATCATCTGGTTGGGG
>CARDPF010000105.1 GCA_948960675.1 uncultured Eisenbergiella sp. | reverse complement strand
GGCAGTGCAACCACAAGTTTGACGGCGGGGAGAAATGTTCCACGCCGCACCTTGATGAAGAAACCGTCAAAGCGCTCTTCCTGAAAGCGGCCAATGCCGTCTTTGCAGAAAAGGATGGCGTGCGGGAGGATTACGATTCCATAAAAGACACGCTCTTTAACACCTCGGAACTGGAGGCGGAGCGCCTGCGGCTGCAGGAGGAGATGAATGTGGTGGCGGAGATGATTGAGCAGTGCGTACATGAAAACGCCCGCATTGCCCTTGACCAGACGGAGTACCAGAAAAAGTATGACGGGCTGGCGGGGCGGTTCAACAGGGCGAAAGAGCGGCTTTCGGAAGTCAGCCAGGCCATCACTGAGCGGCAGGCGAAGCGGGAAAAAATCGGGCGGTTTGTTTCCGCCTTGGAAAAGCTGGACGGCCCGCTTACGGCATTTAAAGAGGATGACTGGTACAGCCTTGTGGAATACGCCACGGTGTACAGCAGGGAGGACATCCGCTTTACTTTCAAGAACGGGGTGGAGATAAAAGTGTAAAAGAAGCCTGCGGCGCTACCCAGCCGCAGGCTTTCTGCAATTTTTTACAATTTGATTTTCCCATGGGGCAAAATCAAAAGGTATGGGGGAAAATCAAAAAGTACAGGCAAAATCAAAAGGTTTAGGGCAAAATCAAAAAGTATAAAGGCAAAATCGAATTGTATCAAAGACAGCGTTTACATAGATAAAGGAATCACAGGCACACAGACAAAGAAACGAAATGAATATAGGAGAATGCTGGCTGACATTGGCAGAAACAAATTTGACATTATTGTGGTCAAAGACCAGTCACGCTTACAGCGCAACACGATGGACTGGTACATATTCCTGCATGAGATTGTGCAGAATCAAAAGAAGCTGTACCTGTACTTGGAGAATACATTTTTTGATGCTAAAGATAAGTTTATATTTGGCATTAAAGCTATGATGGCAGAAGAATACAGCCGCGATTTGAGTAAAAAAGGGAATGCCGCCAAGAAAAGAAGACAGGAAAAGGGCAAGCCGATTATTACGAACCGCACATGGGGATTTAAGAATATTAATGGCGAAATCCTTATAGATGAAGAAGAAGCGAAACTTGTAACACGTATTTATAAAATGTTTGCCGATGGTTTCGGTGGCCGTGTGGTTGCCAGGACATTAAGGGATGAAGGGGTAAGGAACAGGAACGGAAAAACACTATCAGAAAATACAATCCGTGATATTGTGAAGAATCCGCTTTATAAAGGCGTTGCAGTCATGAACAAAGAGCATTTTGACTTTGAAGCAAAAAAGATTATTAAGAACCCCGAAAGCGAGTGGATCTACAGGGAAGGGATAGTACCGCAAATGGTAGATGCTGTTTTATGGGAAAGGGCAAATGCACAGATGAATGGCCGCAAGACCGTAGACAGAACCCATAATGTCGGCATTAACAGGGGTAACACCCTTTTGTCATCTAAAATTATTTGCGGTGCATGTGATTCAAAGTATTGGAGAAATAAGAGGGCGCAGGGTGTTTACTGGTATTGCAGTGAGGGCGCACGTTCTGGAAAAGTCCGGGAAAAAACTGGAATGAAGTGTGTTTCGCTGAATTTGAAAGAAGATGAAGTATTGTCTTTGATAGGAAATCTGGGCAGGCAGCTGATCGCAAGGGAAAAGACGGAAGAAGTATTCAACAACGCAATCAGAAAGATCTATGAGGGATTAGCGAATGCCAATGGTGGGGAAAATTTAGAAGATATTCAGGTGCAGAAAGAGAAATTAAATCGAAGAAAAGATACCCTCATGGATCTGCTGCTTGACGGGACGATTGCAAAGACGGATTATGCAATCAAAATGAATGATATTGCAAGGCAAATTGCGGCTTTGCATGAGAAGGAAATCAGGTTACAGGAAAAGAAAGAAGAAAATGGCGGATTATTTGACCGTCTAAATAGTGTGAGAACATTGTTTGCAAACGGGACAGAGAAAGGAATAGAAGTTCCTTTGATGTGCGCCCATATCGAGCAGATTAGGGTATATGAAAAAAGACTGGATGTGTATTTGGACTTCTTAAAGGGTGCGGATTATTTGTCTGTACATTATGATAAAAGTAGCAAAAGGCCGTTTTCATATATGCCCATTTGTGTGGGTGAAAAGCTATCCTGACGATGTCAAGGCAATACTGGCGGCAGGCCATGACCTGGGAAATCACAGCGAAAACCATAAGAACATGAGCCAGCTTTCGGCAGCGGAACAGGAGCAGGAGTTGATGAGCGTACATAACCGGGTAAAGGAACTGACCGGATACGACATGTTTCTGTTCCGTCCGCCCTATGGGGACTACGACAACAGCGTGGTCCTGACGGCCAAAAAATGCGGTTACTATCCGATTCAGTGGGATGTGGATTCTCTGGACTGGAAAGATTACGGGGCAGATTCCATCGTGGATAAGGTGGTCAATCACAAGCATCTGGGCAACGGCAGCATCATCCTGTGCCACAATGGGGCCAAATATACGGCGGAGGCGTTGGACGCGCTGATTACAGGGCTGCAGGATAAGGGATATCAGATCGTGCCGGTTTCCGAGTTGATCATCCGGGACAATTACCATATGGATACGGAAGGGAGACAGATCCCGAATTAAAGCTGCAGGCAGGAACGCGCAGTTCCTGCCTGTAGTTTGGATGGTGATATTTTTGTAAATGTTACCGTATACGGCTCATCTGGTCGGCATAATTATGGAGCCCGTTAAACATGTTGTTGAGTTGGACTTTAACCTGTCTCGCCACTTCCTGGCTTGTGATTCCCGGGCAGCTGATGTTGATTCCGCCGTTGATCACAGGCTGTACATTTTTGGTATTTGTGATATTGCTGAAGGTGTTTACATGTTTTACATAGGAGTCCATCTGTCGGCGGTACAGCAGCAGGCCGGTGTTGCCAATGCTGTCCATGGCGGTATTTGTCCGTTCCACGTAAGCATTCCATTTTTTCATGGTATCCCATGCACGGTCGTCGGGGGGTACCGGCCTTGGGATTGTGCCGTCTTTTAGGACGACTGTGCCGCTGCCAGAACCGTCGGCTTGGCCGTTGCCCGGTGCAGGATGTAGCTTTTGTCCCAGAATCTTTTTGGTTTGTTCCTCATTGTAGATTACCGTACCCTTGGGAAGATCGCCCATGACAGGGCTTGTGGTGAGTTCCGTCGTGCCGTCCGGGTAAACCGTTAATTCAGGCTGGCCGTATTCGGAGCGCAGGGCATTTTGTTCGTCCTTTTTGAGCCCGATTGCACCGCTTGCAAACGCCTTGCCGTATCTGGCGGCGTAGGTGGCGCTTTCCAGCTTCATGCCGCCCAAAACCGTGCCGGATGCAAATTCGTGTATGCCGCCGTTCATTTTCATGTTGACGGTGACGGTGCATTCCACGTCCTGTCCGTCGATGGCTTCCAACCCTTCGGAAATGCCGGTCACGTGGCTGGCGGCTTCTGCAATGACATTTTTGAATTCGTTGAATTTGGCGATTACGCCCTCGCCGTCCGGCTCCCCAAGGATTTCACCGGAAGTACTGCCAAGTTCCCGGATGGATCCGGTCAGGGTGTCGGCATCCTCTGCAAAATTCTGGCTGCTTTGCGTATCGCTGCTCCCGATTGCTGCCGTCACGTCGTCCACGGCGGTTTTGAACTGTTCAAACCGGCCGATGGCGCCGGTTCCTTCGCCCTCAGGGGTTTTTCCGTCTTCGCTTTTGGCGCTGCTGCCCAGCGCTTCATCGGTAACGGATTGGATGGAACTAATGGAACCCACAAGGCCGCCTGTGCCTGCAGCGGTTTCGGGGCCTTTGTCCGCACCGGACGGGCCGGGAGCGTTTTTACCGGATGTATCGCCGCCCGCTATGGCGCAGACTACCCCGTCCACGGCGGTTTTCAGGTTGTCAAACTGGGATAGGATGCCTTCGCCGTCCCCATCCCCAAGGGAAAAGTCGCTTAACTGTTTCAGGGCGCCAAGAAGCCCGGTGACAGAAGCTTCGGGGCCAAACCCCAGGGCGTCGGACACGGACCGGATCAATAGGATCAGGGCGTCAAAGGAGGTTTTGAGCGGGCCTTCCTGAAAGGAAAATCCTTGGGAAAAGGCAAGCTGCCCATCTTCGGCCAGGGAACGGAGGGAATCCTGAAATGCCTGTTTCTTTTCGGCAATGCCAAGCAAAAGTCTGTCTGCCGCGTCATTGCCCAGCTGCTTCATTTGTCCGAGTTTTTGCCCTGCACACAGGATGGAGTCGGACACGGCATATGCCAGCCCATCCCGGAAGGAGGTATTTTGGGTGACTGCGGCCATGGTGGCAATGTATTTTTCCCTGAAAGCCTCAAACGCAGCGTCAGAACCGTTGAGCACATCTTCAACACTGTATCCGATGTCGCCAAATACCTGTTGGATGTAGGAGAATGCCTGTGCGATTTCTTCGACCTCGGCAAGCTGTTCGTAGCGGCTTTTGGTTTGTTCCATGCCTTTTATGACGGAGTCCCAGTATTGCTCCTGCTGTTTGACCAGACCCTCGTAATACGTTTGGGCGTCCTGTATCAGGGCGTCATAGTGCACGGTGGTGTCGTCTATGAGTCTGTCATATTTTTCCTGAATCTTGTCGATCTGTTCGTTCAGGAGATCCATCTGCTCATGGATGGTATCTTTTTGCTCCTGAAGAAGGTTGATTTCTTTTTCGATGAGGCCGATTTGCTTTTCCTTTTGGGCGATTGCAACGGCAAGCTTCGCTTCGTCGGCTTCTTCCCGGGCGCTTTGGATGTCCTGCGGGTTGTTTACATAATGCATTCCCTCCTGTTCGCTGTACTGGAGGGTGGTGCGCTGGTTCTGCATGCGCTCCAGTGTATACTGGGCCTTTTGCAGATCTATCTGCCGTTTCCGGTCAGCATTGGCATCCTGCATCGCCTGTATTTCTTCCCGGATGCCTTCGACGGCTTTTTCTTTTTCCTTTACCTGTTTTTCGATGAGCTTGATTTGGGATTCATACTGCTTTCTTTGGGTTTCCAGTCCGGCAAGCCGGGCCTGCCTTTCGGCCTCAATGGCCTTGATGGCGGCGTCTTTTTCATCTTCCAGCGCATCAAGCCTTGCGTCCTTTTCTTCGTGCAGGGCGTCCAGCGTGGCGTCCCGGGCGTCGTTGGCGGATGCGATGCGGCGGTTTAGGAGGGTGCTGATCCCGCCGAGGGCTTTATTGTGGAGGTCCAGCATGCCGGTGAGGTATTCGCGTTCATATTTTTGGAAAGTGTCCAAATATTCCCTGCGGTCCCGGAAATACCCGGTGTAAAGTGCCCGCAGGGAATTCAGGTATTCTGCTTCGCTTATTGTGCCAAAGTCCAGCATGTCTTTTAAATGGCCGTATTCTTCCTCAAAGGCTTCCAGATAGGAGTCGGCGGCGCTTTGGCCTGCAGCCTGTGCGGCTTTTTGGATTCTGTCGCCGTTTACGTTTACGGGGATTTTGATTTTTGTTTCGTTTGCCGTGTCCGCTTCCAGCTCTTCCAGCTGCTTTTTGATTGTCTCCACTTCGGTGAGCGCTTTTTCCCGCAATGTGCCGTTGTTGTCATATACGCCGTTTTCCAGGTTGTTGTATACCGCCATCAGCCGGGTAAGCAGCGCCACGGATTTGCTGGTACGGTCCGTGTCACCGGCCAGGGCGATGAGGTTTTCGCAGTCGGAGGCGGTATTGATTTGGGCCGCCTGTTGGGCTGCCTTGGCGTCATAGAGTGCCAGTATCATGCTTGCGGTAAGCTCCGAACAGGTTCCTTCTGCGGCAAGGGCTTCTATTTCCTCCCGTGTGGCTTCCCCCAGCAGCAGGCCTGACCGGGTTAAAATTTCTTTGGCTTCATGGAGCGCCAGCGCGTGGGAGACGACTTCCTCATAATTGTCCACGCCCATCGCTTCCAGCTGTGAGGCATAGTATTCTTTATTCTGCTCCGTCAGCTGCGCCAAAAAATTGCTGCCGTTGACCCATTCCGTGGCAAGGGCGTTTGCCGCTTCCCGGCACTCTTCGTAAGAGGAGGCCGTGCTGCCTAAGGTTTCCTGAAAACGATCCCACGCGTCCAGACTGTGGATTTCCGGATCAAAACCGGCCAGGGCATCGGCGTTGACAAAACCATCCTCCCGCTTTGTCCCAAGGGCGTCGGCCATGGAGGAGAGTTGTCCCGCCATGGAAGAGAGTTGTTTGGATGTATCCGCCAGATGGTTGATTTTGGCGGCTGCCTCATCGGCGGATATGCCGAGGGCTTGGAAATAGCCGCCGGTGTCGGCTGCCGCGAAGGTTTCCCCGGTGAGGCGGCCTTTTTTTGCCAGATCAAGGAGGGTGTTTCCCAACTCCCTGACGGCAGCGTCTTCTGCTGTGAAGGAGTCTGCCCATGCCTGTTCAAAGGAAACACCCACGGCCAGCTTTTGTGGCTCCAGTTCCGACTGCATGTTGGCAATCCAGTCTTTGGCCGTCCAGCCTTTTGGGTGTTCCCCATACTGGTCGCGGATTTTCAGGTAGGCTTTCAGGACAAGCTCCCAGTCTTTTTGGTCAAATGCACTTTTTACCTCCTCCCATTTCTTTTGGTCGGAAGCGCCGTTTATGATACCGCCACGGATCCCGATGGATTCCCGCAGCTGCCGATTCGTTTCTGCAACGTTTATGGCGTCGGGATCCGTCAGGGCAACCAGGTATTTATAGAGTTCCCGGGCAGAAATTCCGGCCCCTTCCAGATATTCGATGAGGGTAGGAAAACGTGCGCAAAGGGTTTCCACCGATAATCCCCCGGATTTGGCCAGCGTTTCTAACTGTTGGGAAATATCTTTAAAATCAGCTTTCGCAAGGATATCCCGAATCATGGTGGAATAGTCGTACGTGCCGTTCTGTTTTTGCATGCTTACAGCTATGGCCATTGCATCGTCGTACATCTGCTTCCAATAGGCGGCCATTTCCTCAGCCTGTGTCAGGTCATCCCCGGTCAAAAGGCCGCTTTCCGTCGCCTCCTTGGCATCCCGGTAGTTTTGCAGATACGCAGCGCTGTTGGTAAGCAGCTGTTCTGCGGTGTGGGTCTGCCTGTCAAGGATTTCCTCCCGTTCCCGCAGCAGCATGTTGATTTCCGCTTCTATCATGGACCGGTCATGGTCGCTGATGGCGCTGTCCGCCAGCTTTTGCTGTAAAAAGGAGATATCCTCATTGACGTATTCCAGATCTTGTGTCGCTTTTTCGGACTGTACGGACAGGTATGCATACCCGTTTTTGTTATACCGGTCCTGCTCCACCCTTTTCTTTGTTACCAGACTGTCCTTATCAAAATAGTCGGAAAAGGTAGTGCCGACCTGGTTTTGGTACAGCCTTTTTTGTTCGATTTCCAACAGCTGCTTTTGCAGCCGGATTTCGGTTTCCAGCTGTTGGATCCGGGAATGGTCGTAGGGGGTTTTGTTCTGTTCATCTTTCAACTTGGCCAGTTCGGCGCTCAGGTCTGTGATCCCGGAGCGGATATTTTCTGTCTTTTCCCGGGACTGTGCAACGGTCACATTAAATTGGTCAAAGGCTTGGGCGATTCCCATGATTACGGCCTGTAGGGTAATCCCGCCCAAAAAAGTCATTGCCGTGCTTAGGAGGACGGTTTTGAGGCGCAGGGCGTCGGTGGACTGTCCGGCGGCCTTCAAGTATTGGCGGTATCCTTCCAGGGAGGCAGGGGCATCCTGGGAACAGAGGGAAAGGTATTCTTTTAATTGGAGGTTGTTTTGGACAACCTTGTTTTTAAAAGAATCCAAATCAGTCTTTCCATTTGCTAAGTTGTGATTCCAGTTAGAAATGGCAATAGATGCGTCCTCAAAGTGTTTTTTTGCGTTTTTGATGCCGGTGATATCAATGCCGAACAGGCGGCCCTGCAAATCCGGTTTTCCGCTTTCGCTGTCCCAGAGTTGGGTAATGCCGTAGTCCTTCCTTTTGGCAGCCAGCAAAGCCTGAACGGCCGACAGGGTCACGGGAAGTGCGCCGAAGGTATCCACCAGCGCTTCCGCACCCTGTATCAGCCCGTTGAAGACGGAAATGCCGTCCAGTATGGCGTCCTTGTCCGTAAGCGTGTGGACAAAGGAGGTGAAGCTGTTGGAGAGGGCATTCATGCGCCCTTCCCATGTATTTGCCGTTTTTGCTGCCTGCCTGTCCAGGCTTCCCAGCCCGTCCGCATACTGCTGCAGCAGGGTTTCATAGAGATCGTAATTGGTAAGCAGGGCATGGAGGGCGTCCGCCCGGCTTTCGCCGCCCACCGCATCCAAAAGGCCAAGACGCCTTGGGTCAGACTTGTCCAGCCGCACATAGGCCGCAGAAAGCTCCCGGAGGATCTCCATGGGCTCCTTTAGGGAAACCATGCCGTCCCTTACCGTGGATAAGGACACGCCAAGCGCACGGCAGGCCTTCTCGTATGCAGCGAGGGATTGGGCGTCTATTTCTGTGCCGCCGGCCTCACCGGTCAGCTGCTGCAGATACAGCAGAATGCCCACAAAGGCTTTTGCGGTTTCACTGCCCGACATCCGGGTGGAGGCCAGCAGGGCGGCAACGGCGGCAGTCGTTTCCCGGATCCCCATTCCCGCGTCTGCGGCCTGCAGCCCCACGGTGTCCATGGCCTCGCCAAGGTCTGCCATGGATAAGGCATGTCGGCTTGCAATGGCATTGGCGCCGTCCAGCGCAGCCTCCAGTGCCTCCACGGAGCCGTTTAGCCGGAATGCCGTATCGGCCGCGATCATGTACCGGTTTGCCAGTTCTGCGGTCATGCCACCGGCACTCTGTAGCTTTGCGCCCAGCGCCGCCAGTTCCCCAAGCTGCCTGCCATAACCGGACCGGGCCATTTCCTGTGCGGTGAGGAGGAAGTCGGTGGAGGACTGTCCGTATTTCCCTGCCGTTTGAAAGGCTTCCCCCAAAAGGGCCTGCAGCTGCTTTTGGGTCAGATCCGCAGTCTTGCCGATTTGTGTCAGCACCGTGTCGTTTGCGCGCAGCGTTTGTAAGGCCTGCATAAAATGATCCGCTGCCAGGGAGGCCAGTCCGAACGCGTCGCCGATTCTTTTTACATGGGAAAACAGGGATTTGATTTTGTCGGCCGTGCTTTCCGTGTGGTATCCTGCAGAGGCGACGGAGCTTTTATACAGCTTCAGGGCGTCCGCCGCTTCCCGCAGGCTTTTCTCGTCATGGGCGGTACCGATCAGCGTCCGGAGGGTATCCGCCCCTTTCTGCAAGGCGTCGGACTCCTGAATCTTCGTATTTTGATCCAGATATGCGGCGAGGTCGTTTTCCAGCCTGTTGCGCCTGCCTTCAAAATGGATTCCGACGGATACCGGGTTTTTTGACGCGTACGCTTTTACGTCGGCCATGACTTTTTGCAGCTTTAATTTCACTTTGTCCCGGTCAATATTTAACGCGTCGATATCCCGGAAGGACAGGCTGTGCAGCGCATGGTCGATTTCGCCTTTTATGTTTTGGCTGTCAATCCGGGCGGTCAGTTTTACATGCTCCAATTGCGCCTGCAGCTGTTTTAAGTATGCGTTTACCTCTTTTTTCATATCGCCGTGGGCAAATGTTCCCGTGAGTTGCAGCGTACGGATTGTCTTTTCAAGCTGTTTCAGCTGCGAATCCACTTGTCTTTTGGTTTTCTTTTTGTCCAGCGCGCCCAAAAGGGTCACGACGGCTTTGTTTTTTTCTGTCAAGTTAGTCTCCTCCTGTTTTTGCATCATAAAAGAGGGACTATGAAAATAGTCCCTCCCGTTAACGGTTATCCGGTATTGTTTCTTGTCAAAATCTTTTCATACACTTCACGCAGACCCGGTCCATGCGGTTGGTGGCAAAGCCTGTGAGCAGGCTGTACTTCCTGGGAACCACCTGAATCTGTGTGCTGCCGCATTTGGGACAGCGGACGGTGTCCTCCTGCACGGGA
>CARDPF010000104.1 GCA_948960675.1 uncultured Eisenbergiella sp. | reverse complement strand
CCACGTATTCTCACGGTCTGCGCAGTAAATGCGCAGACCTGTCTGAACTGTTACAGCCACTCCGAAAAACCCAGCGGTTACTCAATCGCCACATAATCGTCCGGTACGGTGATTCCCAGTGTTTCACAGTTTACCACGTTGTATTTTTTGGTTACCTGCGGTGCAAATTCAATGGGCATGGAAGACACATCCGCCCCGTTCACCATGATTTCATACGCCATTTCCCCGGCCTTATAGCCAATGTCATAGTAGTCAATGGAAAGGGTCGCCACGCCGCAGCCTGCACAGATGCCTTCCTCCCCCGCAATGACAGGGGTCTTTGCAGGGATACAGATATTATTAATAATCTCCGCATTGGATGCCGCCGTATTGTCCGTCGGGACATACAGCACGTCATTCTCGGATGCGGCCACCGTCGTCACGGAGGCGATATCATTGGAATCCGCAAACGTATAGGTTTTGCAGGTATATCCCATTTCTTTTAAATACCCCTCCACCGTGGTTGCCTGATATTCCGAATTCGGTTCTGCAGAGCAATAAATCAACCCTACATTTTTGGCATCCGGAAACAATTCGTTCAACATCTTTGCCTGATCCTCCAGCGGGGCCAGGTCAGACGTACCGGAAATGTTCACCCCAGTGGTTCCCGTCCAGTTATCAATCTCCAGCGCCGTCGCATAATCGGTGATGGACGTTCCCAAAATCGGGATCTCACCGGTCGCCGCCGCTGCCGCCTGCAGGGACGCCGTGGCGTTTGCCAAAATCAAATCCACATCCGCCGCCACAAACTGATTCACAATCGTCGCACAGGTCGGGGAATCCCCGGACGCATTCTGATAATCAATGGAAACCTTTTCCCCCAGCTTTTCGTGCAGGGCCGCCTCAAACCCTTCCGATGCAGCATCCAGCGCAGGATGCTGTACCAGCTGACATATTCCCACCTTATAGGTCGTATCGTCCGTCCCTTCCTGCTGTGCACTTTCCCCTTCCTGCACGGGGACAGTCTCCTCCTGTTTTGCCGTATCGCTGCCCGGTGTCTCTGCGCCGGACGCCGCCGATTCTGCGGGCGCCGTCCCGGGAGTGCTCCCACAGCCTCCAAGTATTGTCGCCGTCATGGCCGCTGCCATGGCCAGCACTGCCAATTTTTTCATCTCTCTCCTCATTTCTGCGCGGCTTTTTCTACCTGCCGGATCAGCGGATGCCGCGCAGCCGCAAACCGGTTTTCCATTCGCTTTAATCCTGCCACGCTTTAACGCGTGCAAGTGTTAAACTCAACATCCCTACTATACCACCGCCAACACATTCCCGTCAAGCAAAACTTACCTTTTCCGAACTACCTCACCCTGATTTTTATAGATGCTGTCCTGCGGGATGAAACCGCGCACCCGGGATAGGGGATATACGTTGGTGTTTTTCCCGATCACCGTACCGGGACAAAGCACGCTGTTACATCCCACCTCCACGCCATCCCCCAGCATCGCCCCAAATTTTTTCAGCCCGGTCTCCACAGGCTCCCCACAGCCCTTTACCGTCACAAGCGTTTTATCGCTCTTTACATTGGAGGTGATGGAACCGGCCCCCATATGCGCCTTAAAGCCCAAAATGCTGTCACCCACATAATTGTAATGGGGAACCTGCACTTTATTGAACAATATAACATTTTTCAATTCGGTGGAGTTGCCGACCACGGCTCCCTTTCCGATCAGGGCGCTGCCGCGCACAAAAGCACAATGGCGGATCTCCGCTTCCTCATCCACGATACAGGGGCCGTTTAAGCAGGCGCTTTGCGCCACCTTTGCGCTCTTTGCCACCCATACGTCCTCCCCCCTTCTCTCAAACCGGTCTTCGGGGAGGGATTTGCCAAGCTGCCGGATAAAATCCGAAATTTTCCCCAACACTTCCCACGGATACACCGCCCCCAAAAAAAGGGGGGCGGCCATGGTTTCCCCCAGATCATATAAGTTCTTAATTTCCATTGCCTGCATTTTCTTTTCCTTCCTTTTTGCCGCCGTTTCCATAAAACTGCGCGCATTGTGTAAACTGCCGGTATAGCACGGACTGGTTATGCAGCTGCTTGACTGCGTTGGTCCTTCGGCTTACGAACCCCGTCAGCTTTTCCATATACTCCCCGGCGGTTATGCTGCCGTCGGCCACCCCGGCCAGCCCTTTCTCCCAGCTGGCCGTAAGCGCGGGATTTAACAACTGCCGGATGGAATCCGATACCACGTCGTAAACCATCTCCCCCATCAGCGTGGGGGTGATGACCTGTGTCTTTTTATTCAATGCCAGGTATTCGATGGATACCAGCTTTTTTAAAATCTCTGCCCGCGTGGCCGAAGTACCGATACCGCTGCCCTTAATCTGGGCGCGCAGTTCCTCGTCCTCGATCAGCTGTCCGGCATTTTCCATCGCCAAAATCATCGTCCCGGAATTGTAGCGTTTCGGCGGGGAGGTCTCCCCTTCCTTGACAGCCAGATTCAAAAGGGTCAGCGGCGCTCCTTTTTTGGGTTTCTGCAGCGCCTCCAATAAGGCGGCATCACACTTTACATCCCCGCTGCCGGATCCCTCTTCCCCCGCACCGTCCTTTTTTTTCAGAAAGGACGGCTGCGCCACCTGCAAATACCCTTCCGACTGCAGTGCCCGAAAGGAGGCATAAAACCGCTCCCCCTCCGGAAGCTGCACCGATTTTACCAATACCGTCAGGGAAACCCTTTGGTAAATGGCAGGCGGATAAAAGATGCCTAAAAAACGGCGGACAATGACTTCATAAACCCGGGCCGCCGTTGGTGACACGGACTGCAGGGCTGCAAATCCCTGCCCGGTGGGAATGATCGCGTAATGATCCGTGATTTGCTTATCATTGACATATCGGGTCTTTGCAATCTGCTTATGGCTGCCCTCTTCCAAAATGCGGGCCGCGAAAGCCGCAGCCTGTGGATACGCCTTGAGCCCCCCGATATTTTTATGGATTTCTTTTGCCACAGCGCCAGAAAGCACCCTGGCGTCCGTCCTTGGATAGGTCGTCAGTTTCTTCTCGTATAGTTCCTGTGCCACACGGAGCGTTTCGTCGGGACTGATCTTAAAAAGCTTTGCGCAATCGTTTTGCAACTCTGCCAGGTTATACAAAAGCGGCGGATTTTTCTGTTCCTTCTTTTTCTCGCATTTTTCCAAAAAAGCCCCCAAAAAGCCTTGTGCAGGCGTACCTTCCGGCATCTGCATTCCCAGCGTCTGCACCAGCATTTCGGCGTCCTTTTTTTCCAAAAAGCCGTTTTCCTTATACAAAAGCGGCGACTGGAACCATTTGCTGCCCTGTGTGGCCCGCCATTCCCCTTCAAAAGGGGACATGCCTTCTTGTGTTTTGGTAAGGGCAAAACTGCCCGTCACCCGGTAAAAGGGCGTTTTGACAAATGTCCTGATTTCCCGTTCCCGGCCCACCACCATCCCCAGCACACAGGTCATGACCCGTCCCACGGAAATCACGGCCCGGTCCTTTTTCAAAAAATTTTTCAGGTGGTTTCCGTATTTGAGCGTGAGCACCCGTGAAAAATTGATGCCCATCAAATAGTCCTCTTTCGCCCGGAGGTACGCGGCATCGCCCAGATGGTCATAGGCGGACAGATCCTTTGCCTCCCGGATTCCCCGCAAAATCTCTTCCTCCGTCTGGGAATCGATCCACACCCTTCTCTGCTTTTTGCCCTTCACATTTGCCTGCTGCTTTACCAAACGGTATATGTATTCCCCCTCCCGCCCGGAGTCCGTACACACATAAATCGTTTCCACATCCGGACGGTTTAGGAGGGAACTGACAATGGTAAACTGCTTTTGAACTGCGCCGATCACTTCATACCGGAACGTATCCGGTATAAACGGCAGCGTCTCCAGCGTCCACCGTTTATACCTTACGTCATAGGCCTCCGGATAACTCATGGTGACAAGATGCCCCACACACCAGGTCACAACCGCCTCCTCAGACTCCAAATAGCCGTCCCTGCGGCGAAAACCATACCGCAGCGCCTTTGCAAATTCCTGCGCCACACTGGGTTTCTCCGCAATAAATAATTGTTTCCCCAAAAGACCTCCCTATTTCATTTCGATGTACCCCTGTGCCTTTAAAAGTTCCGCACACAAAATGGCGCCGCCGGCCGCGCCGCGCACCGTATTGTGGGAAAGCCCCACAAATTTCCAGTCATAGACCGTGTCTTCCCGAAGCCGTCCTACCGATACGCCCATTCCGTTTTCATAATCCACATCCAGCGCCACCTGGGGCCTGTTGTCTTCCTCCAGATAGCGGATAAACTGCTTGGGCGCACTGGGCAGGCCCAGCTTTTGGGGAACGCCCGCAAACGCTTCCAGTCTGGCAATCAGTTCCTCTTTGGACGGTTTCTTTTTAAATTTCACAAACACTGCCGCCGTATGGCCGTTGAGTACCGGCACACGGATGCACTGGCAGGTAATCAACGGAGTTTGGGCGGGCTTGATCACCCCGTCTTCCACCTTTCCCCAAATACGGAGGGGTTCCTTTTCGCTCTTCTCTTCCTCCCCGCCGATATAGGGAATGATGTTTCCGGTCATCTCCGGCCAGTCGGCAAAGGTTTTTCCGGCTCCCGAAATCGCCTGATAAGTAGTGGCCACCACCTCATATGGCTCAAATTCCTTCCATGCAGTCAGAACAGGGGCATAGCTTTGGATGGAGCAGTTGGGCTTTACGGCCACAAAACCACGCTCCGTGCCCAGGCGTTTCTTCTGATACCGGATCACTTCCATGTGCTCCGGGTTGATTTCCGGTACCACCATGGGCACATCCGGCGTCCACCGGTGCGCAGAGTTATTGGAAACCACCGGGGTTTCCGTCTTCGCGTAGGCTTCCTCGATCTTTTTGATCTCCTCCTTGGTCATATCCACCGCACTGAACACGAAATCCACCTTGGCGGCAACCGCCTCCACTTCACTTACATTCATCACCACAATCTTTTTGACCGCTTCCGGCATGGGCGTATCCATCTTCCACCTGCCGCCCACCGCTTCCTCATAGGTTTTTCCCGCGCTGCGCGCGCTTGCCGCGATGGTCGTCACGCTAAACCACGGATGATTCTCCAAAAGCGCGATAAACCGCTGCCCCACCATACCGGTGCCTCCAAGAATGCCTACTTTTAATTTTTCACTCATGATTACTCCTTTTCTTCTCTGCTTTGTTGCGCAGACACAAATCCCGTGATTGAAAATTTTAATTTTCAAAAATGCCCTGATCCTGGCTTATATATTTCCGGTTTCTTTCTATTACCTCCTGCATTGCAGACACCCCGGGGGCCCCGGTGGTCAGCCGCTTTTCCACACAGGTCTTTAGGCTTACCGCCCCGTAGAAGTCCTCCCCAAAAGCGCTGCTCAGACTTGTAAGCTCCGAAAGCGTCAATTCTTCAATGCTTTTATTTTGTGCTATACAGTACAAAACCATCTGCCCGATAATCCCGTGGGCATCGCGGAAGGGCACCCCCTTGCCCACCAGATAGTCCGCAGCGTCCGTGGCATTGGTAAAGCCTTCCATTGCCGAACGTGCCATCACGTCTTTGCGGAATTTCATCGTCCCAACCATTGCACCAAAAAGGGTCAGGCAGTCTTTCACCGTATCAATGGCATCGAAGGTCCCCTCCTTATCCTCCTGCATATCCTTATTATATGCAAGCGGAAGCCCTTTCATGGTGGTTAAGATCCCCATCAGCGCCCCGTAGACCCTTCCGGTTTTGCCGCGCACCAGTTCCGCGATATCCGGGTTCTTTTTCTGGGGCATAATGGAGGAGCCGGTGGAATACGTATCGTCAATCTCCACAAACCCGTATTCATTACTGTTCCAGACAATCACTTCCTCCGCAAAACGGCTAAGGTGCATCATCACGGTGGAGAGGGCGGACAGAAATTCAATCAGGTAATCCCGGTCCGACACGGCATCCATGCTGTTTAGGGCGGGACCTTCAAAACCCATCAGGGCTGCGGTGTAATCCCTGTCCAGGGGATAGGTGGTTCCGGCCAGCGCGCCGCTGCCCAGCGGACAGAAGTTCATCCGCTTAAAAATATCCCGCATGCGCAGCCTGTCGCGTTTAAACATCTCAAAATACGCCCCCAGATGATGGGCAAGCGTGGTGGGCTGCGCTTTCTGCAGATGGGTGAAACCGGGCATATATGTTTCCAGATGCTCCTCCATCAAAGAAAGCAGCATCTCTAAAAATCCCTTTAAAAGCCCGTCCGTTTCCACAATTTCCTGCCGCACATACAACCGCATATCCAGCGCCACCTGATCGTTGCGGCTCCGGCCGGTATGCAGCTTCTTGCCTACCTCCCCGATACGCGCAATCAGGTTCGCTTCCACAAAACTGTGTATGTCCTCATATTCTTCCGTAATCTGCAGCCGTCCGCACGCCACATCCTCCCGGATTCCCGTCAGCCCTTCTACAATCCGGTCTTTCTCCCCTATCAATAAAATGCCCTGCTTAGCCAGCATAGTCACATGTGCGATACTGCCCTCAATATCCTGTTGCAGTAACCGTTTATCAAAGCCGATGGAGGCGTTGAACCGGTATGCCAGCCTGTCCGTTTCCCGGGTAAAGCGGCCTCCCCAAAGCTGTGCCATAAGCATTCCCTCCTTTGCTTACTGCGGGGTTTTTTGACTTTACGTTTGATACTATCACAGATTTTTCCCGTGTGCAAGCAAAGTTACACGTTTCCCCTTTTTTTTCATATCATAAGATTATAATCGGGCGCCGCCCTGCCCGCAGATGAAACGGAGGGAATCCGAAAATGGGATCTGATCTTTTAAAAGTTGATCGGCTCTTCTTTTCCTACCATACCCTAAACGGAGAGACAAATGCCTTGCAAGATCTCTCCTTTTCGGTAAAAGAAGGTGAATTTTTGGCAATCGTAGGCCCGTCCGGCTGTGGCAAATCCACGATCCTTTCCCTGATCGCGGGTCTCATGCCCCCCGAGGACGGCGGCATCACTTTTTACGGAAAAAACGGAAAAAAGCCCGGGATCGGCTACATGCTCCAGCACGACCATCTGTTTGAATGGCGCAATATCTGGCAGAACGTCACATTGGGGCTGGAAATCCAGCACCGCCTCACACCGGAAAATAAAAAAAAGGTGGAAAAAATGCTGGAAGACTATGGGTTATCCGGATTTGCACGCAAAAAGCCCAGCGAACTTTCCGGCGGTATGCGCCAGCGGGCCGCCCTCATCCGTACCCTTGCGCTGGAACCGGAAATCCTATTGTTAGACGAACCGTTCAGCGCACTGGACTACCAAACCCGCCTGACGGTATCCGCCGACATTGCCCGCATCATTAAAAAAGCCGGGAAAACCGTGATACTGATCACGCACGACCTGTCGGAAGCCGTCAGCCTGGCGGACAGGGTTCTTGTCCTGTCCGGGCGGCCGGCACGCGTAAAAGCGGAATTCCCCATCCACTTAACGCTGCCTGACGATTCTTTGCTGGCGGCCAGGAAAGCACCGGAATACGCCACGTACTTTAACCAAATCTGGGAGGAACTGTCCAATGAAAATCCTTAAAACCATGTCCTGTGCCCAACAGGATTATATCCGGGCCCATAACCGCCACCACCGCTTTATCCGCTATTCCCGGCTGGCGGTTTTGGTCATTTTTTTGGCGGTCTGGGAAATATGTGCAAACTTACAGATTATCGACAGCTTCTTTTTTTCCAGCCCCTCCCGGGTCGCTTCCTGCTTTATGTCCATGGTGCGTGACAAATCGCTATTCACCCATATCGGCGTCACCCTTTTGGAGACAGTGGCAAGCTTTCTGCTGGTCACCCTGTTAAGCCTTGCCGCCGCAACCCTTTTGTGGTATTCCAAAAAGCTGTCGGAAATTTTGGAACCCTATCTGGTGGTTTTAAACAGCCTGCCCAAATCGGCGCTCGCCCCGCTGCTCATCGTCTGGCTGGGCACCGGTATCAACACCATCATCGTGGCAGGAATTTCGGTTGCGGTATTTGGCGCCATTATCAGCCTATATACCGGCTTTATGCAGGTGGATCCTGAAAAATTAAAATTAATCGCTACCCTGGGCGGCACACGCCGGGACACTTTTTCCAAAGTCGTGTTACCGGCCTGTGTACCGAATATCTTAAGCAACATGAAAGTCAATATCGGCCTGGCCCTGGTAGGCGTGATCATCGGGGAATTCCTCGCCGCAAGAAGGGGGCTGGGATATCTGATTATCTATGGAAGTCAAGTATTTAGCTGACAGGCGCGGGGGATAAGATTGAAAATTAAAATTTTCAATCGCGAGATTTGTGTCTGCGCGTTGCTTGCCACAAACTCGTTATGCGCAAAAAGCAGCGCAGAAATGGAGCAAATTATGATTGCATGCCAATAACGATCCACTCCCCCCTGCCGTTTCGCGCGCTGTACCGGATTTTGCCTTCCGCTTTGAGCATACGGATCCTTGCCTGCACACGGGAAAGATGCATCCCCGTCTCATCCGCTACTTTTTTTGCCGTCGTTGCAGGGCATCTTTTTAACCTTTCCAGTATCTGTTCTTTTTCGGCCTCCACCGAAAACCGGTTGGAAGTGCTACAGCATTGCGCATCCGCCTCCCCCTTCCCGATTTCCCGGTTTGCCCAAATAATTTCCAATTTCTGCGGATATACCCTGATCTTTTCTACTGCCCCGGTCAGCTGCAACAGCATCGCCTGCACGGCCACACCTTCCTCCAGCCGCTTTCGGATCCCGTTGAGTCGTTCCCGCACGGCATCCTTTGAAGGAGCACATTCTTCCATCCGCCTGCTCTGTTGTCGCAGCTTATTGATTTTTTCCTGCATTTCCCCGCTTTTTTGTTTATAATCCTGGTCCGATACGATCCCCTCCAAAAACTTTTCCAGCAAAAAAGCTTTTCGGGAAAGCGTTTCCTGCAAAGTATTTTCCAGCCGCTCACGCTCCTTTGCCGTGCCGCCGTCCAAAAACACCTTTTCCAACAGTTCCAGTGTACTTTCCACAACCCTGTCTGTCTTTAGGCAAGCCATTTCCCCCTGCTGTTTATCCAGACATTGTGCCCCCTTCCCGTCGGCCTGCTTTGGCCCCATAATGCATATCCGTTCCAGACTGGCAAACAGCTTTGTTTCACTCAAATGAATATTATCACATCCTGCATTTCGCATCCTCCTGCTCTTTTGCACTCCCTCCCTCCGCCCTCCCTCCTGTGTCCTGCCGTTTTGCAGATAACTCCTGCATTTCCATTCCACCACTTTCCCCGAACGGTTCTGGCGCGTCGTCCGGTAAAAAGGGGCCCCGCATAAACCACATTCTATTTTTCCGGTCAGCGCATACCTGCCCGCCATGCCATTCGGCCAGGCTGCTATGGTTTCATGCTTTCCCTGCTTTCTCTCCCGCATCCGCCGGTTTGCCTCCTCAAACAAAGCTTCCCCCACAATGGCCGGAAGCGCATGTGCATGCACCACCCACGCAGAGGGAGGATTTTGCAGCGTCTTTTTACTTTCAAACTCGTAATGTCTGCGGTTTTGTACCACCGTTCCCATATAAATCGGGTTTCTGATAATATTGTGAATAACGGCCGGGCTCAGCATATTACCCTTACGGTTTTGATATCCTTTTTCATAAAGTATTCTTGCACTACAGTGGGTGCCGTATCCCTCTGCGGACAGCCGGAAGATCATCCGCACCATTTTGGCCTCCCGTTCATCAATGACAACAGAACCGTCCGCTGTTTTTTTGAGTCCATACATCCGGTTTGTAAAGACAAAGCTTTTTCCCTCCCGCTGCCGGTTTTGGTGGGCATGGTTGATTTTCCTGCTCAATTCCCGGCTGTATTCCTCCGCCAAAATGGCCTTGATACCTGTGACCAGCGCATCCGACGGCGTATAAAACTTATTCTCCAGATACATAAACAACCGCTTTTGGTTTTTCTGGAGCCGGTCCAAGATCGGAAGAGCGTCGTGTAGGGAAAGAGTGTAGATCTC
>CARDPF010000103.1 GCA_948960675.1 uncultured Eisenbergiella sp. | reverse complement strand
GTGCAGACAAAAGGGACAGGCGCTGCCGGTGCGCAAGGAGTTTTTTGACGGCGTCAATACCGGCTGCTACAGCATGGACGCCAAGCTCAAGCGCGCCAACCGGCTGACGGAGCGCAGGCTGGTGTGTGCAGACGGTATGCTTTCCATGGAACAGCTGTTTACGGGCAGGGCGGTACCGGGACAAAAGAAGGAGGAGGTAAAGCGGCTCTGGAAAACCCTTCTGTTCTGCCAGTTCCATGACACGCTGGGGGGAACGGCGGTGAAAACGGCCCGGGACGAGGCGTTGCGGCAGCTTGGCGGCGCAGGAGCGGAGGCAAAGCGGATCCGGTTTTTATCCATGGAGCATATGATGCAGTCCGTGGATACCCGTGGGGAAGGCTTTCCGCTGTTTTTGTACAATCCCACCGGCACAGACTGGGACGGCCCGGTGGCGCTGGAACTGAACTGGTTTTGTAAGGACGGGCTGACCCTGCTTGACCCTTTTGGAAAAGAAATTGCGTACCAGCGGGTGCACACGGAAGCCAAAGCGCGCAACTACAATCTGGGGGGACGCCGGGGCGTGGTCTTTGACGCTAAAGTGCCGGCCTTTGGGTTTGCAGTGTACCGGACCTGTATCGGGGAGTCTGCGCTTTGTGACGACAGCCGGGAGAGCGGCGGCGCCTGGCTGTCCGGCGGGGTGGTTTTGGAAAATGCATATCTGCGGGCAGCCTTTGACCAAAACGGTTTTTTGTGTTCCTTACTTGAAAAAGAGACCGGCTATGAGGCTTTGTCCGGTCCGGTATCCTTTGCCGTCTGGCAGGACGAGCGGGACAGCTGGGGGCATGTCCAGGATCGCCCTTATGGGGACACCGGCATGCGGCTGGCGCTGGAATCCATGCAGCTGGTGGAGGAGGGCAGCCACCGGAAGGTGATCCGCAGTGTGTACCGGCTGGGGGGAAGCGTTTTATGGCAGGAGTTTACGCTTTACCACAATGCCCGGGAGCTGGAGGTGAAAAATACGCTGTTTTGGGACCGGGAGTGGGCGCATTTGCAGATGGATTGCCCGCTGCAGGATGGATGTACATTTGCCTGTCAGGAGACGGCCTACGGCACATTCAGCCGGAAAATAGGGGACGACAGGGAATACAGCATGCACCGCTTTGTGGACGTGTACGAAAAGGGACAGGCGGGGCTGTGCGTGGCAAACGACGGCAAGTATGCCTTTTCCCTTTTTGAAAACACACTGTCCATTCCCTTTGCGCGCAGCGCCATTTATGCCCAGGGCAACGGGAAAAACTGGTACAATCCGGTGGAGGGCTACGAATATACGGATATGGGCAAACAGACCTTTACCCTGTTGCTTAGGCCCCATGGGAACGCGCTTTTGGCGGGGGAACGCCATCGCTTGGCAGAGCGGTGTGAAAAGCCCCTTTTGCACAGTACGGATAACTGCCATGAAGGCGCATATGCCCTGCGGTGTTGGCAGGGGCTGTCCGTGGAGCAAAAAAACGTGGAACTGGGCTGTGTGAAGGCGGCGGAGGACAATGATGGTCTGGTACTGCGGCTGATTGAAACCGAAGGGAAGGCGACGGAAGGGAAAGTACGGCTGGGAGGGCAATCTTATCCGTATACCATCGGCGCATATGAGATTCTCACGCTCTTGGTTGTAGACGGCACATGCCGCGCGGTAAATTTGCTGGAATGGGAAACTTAACGCGCTGTAAAAAGCGGCAGAACGGTAGCGAAAACAGGTTTGTGTCTGCGCGGCATCCGCAAGCCTGTAAGCCATCCATGGCTTTGTGGAATAAGCTGCGCAGAAAAGGAATGGAAAATGGCGGATAAAAAATATTACATGATCGGTTATACCCATATCGACCCGGTTTGGCTCTGGAACCGGGCGGAGGGGATGCAGGAGGTGAAATCCTCCTTTGCTTCGGCCCTGATGCGGATGGAGGAATTTCCGGATTTCAAATTTACCCAGACCAGCGCAGCCTTTCTGGCGTGGCTTGCAAAAAACTGTCCGGAGCAGTTTGCACAGATCAAAGAGAGGGTGGCGCAGGGGCGCTGGGAAATCATCGGCGGCATGTGGGTCGAACCGGACTGCGACCTGCCCTCGGGGGAGGCGTTAATCCGGCATTTCCTCTATGCCAAGGATTTTGTGCAAAAAGAATTTGGCGTCGAGGTTAAGGATGGGTTTAATCCGGACAGCTTCGGGCACGGGGCCAATCTGCCCGCCATTTTGCAGGGCTGCGGCATCCGCTCCTATATTGTGTCGCGTCCCTCCAAGAACTTTGTGGAACTGCCCGCCCAGTTTGTCTGGGAATCCCCGGACGGCAGCAGCGTGGCTGCAGAGCGGACGGGGGGCGAGTACATGGCCTGGACCCGTCCCACCATGGAATTTAACTTACAGGAAAGCGAGGAAGGGCTTGCGGATATCGGCTATGACAAAATGGCGGTCTTTTACGGCGTGGGCAACCACGGCGGCGGCCCCACGATAGAAAATCTGCGCAGCGTCTGCGAACTGCGCCGGGAGCGGGGGGCGGACACACTGGATTTTGCCACCGTGGGCGAATTCTACGACGCGGTGGAGCAGGAGCGCCTGCCCAAGGTGAGCGGGGAACTGGGACGTATTTTTTACGGCTGCTACAGTTCCGACCGGGGCATCAAGGAAGGCAACCGCAGGGCCGAATGGACGCTTTTGAAAGCGGAGGCGGTCTGTGCCATGGCTTCCCTGCTGGGGGTAAAAAGCTGGCGGTATCCGGCAAAAGAACTGGAATATGCCTGGAAGAAAACCCTGTTCCACCAGTTTCACGATATTTTGGCGGGCACCAGCATTGAATCGGCACGGGACGCGGCCTGCAGGGAATTTGCGGCTGCGGTGGCAAAAGCACAGACCCTGATCCAGAATGGGGTCCAGGCCATCGCCAATGCGGTGGATACCAGGGGGGACGGGTTCCCGCTGGTATTGGTAAATCCGGCTTCCACGGACTATGAGGGGGTTTTTGAGGCGGAGGTCTATGTGCCCAGGGCGCCCAAAAAGCCGCTGCGCCTGCGGGATTTTAAGGGGGCGGAGATTTATGCCTGCGAGTCTGGATACCACAATTCTGCGCCGGAAAGCCGCAAAACCATTCTGTTTGAGGCCAAAATCCCGGCTTATGGCTTCAGCGTGTACCGGGTACTGGGGGAAGGCCCCAACGATGAGACGAAGCGCCCGGCCCTGCAGGCCGATGCGTCCGGCATGGATAACGGCGTGGTTTCCCTTGTGCTGGATCCCGGCACAGGGCTGCCTGCTTCCCTGAAAAAGGGCGGCAGGGAAATGCTTGCGGGCCCCGCGGCGGTCAGGGTCTATTACGATGACCGGGGCGCCTGGGGAGAGACGGTGTTTGCCGGAAAGCAGGTCGGGGAATTTAGGGCAAACAAAGTCCGCGTGGTGGAGGACAATGCCCTGCGCGCCGTGCTGCGGGTGCTATTGTCGGACGGGAAGGACGATTTGCGCATCGACTATATACTGGAAAAGGACAGCGATGTGCTGAAAATGAATTTGCGGCTGCATAACGTACACAAGCACAGATTGATTGCACTGTGCCTGCCTTTGGCCGAAAAGGAACCGGCTGTTTGGACGGAGACCGCCTTTTTGGCGGAACAAAAGATCGACTGCCATGATAAAAATCCGGAAAACTACCAGCACCGCTTTGCGGATGCGGTGGGGAAGGACGGCAGCGGTCTGGCGGTTTTCAACGACAGCATCTACGGCCTTATGCAGGTGGAAAATGAATACCGGTTGATTTTGTCCCGCAGTGCGGTGTTTGCCCGGGGCGGCGGGGGGCCGCTGGAGGAAAGCCTGGAGCATTCCTTTATGGACCAGGGCGTATGGGACTATGAACTGCGCCTGCTGGCACATGAAAAGCTACTTCCCAAAGAGCGCCTTTTTGCGGAGGCGGACCGGCTGCACATGGCGCCGGAATATCTGGGGGATTCCTGCCACACGGGGGATAAATGGGAGAGCATGGGCAGGCTGCTTGCCATGGAGGCGCAAAACGTCTCCGTTTCCTGTGTGAAAGAGCGCCATAACCATCCGGGCCAGTGGACGCTTAGGGCTTTTGAGACAGAAGGAAAAGGCGGCAGCCTGCATTTGGAATGGGGTGGCTTTGTCTGGGATACAGACTTTGCGCCGTGGCAGATCCGTTCGGTCTGCCTGACAGATACCGGGTTTGTGGAATGTGATTTTTTGGAAAGGTAGTACGGGGCGGGAATATGGCGAGAATATCTTTGTGCGGGGATGATTGGAAAATGAAGGACTTTGTGGGGGAGGACTGGGTATGGCGCAACGCCCATAGACGGGAAACCCGGGACGTGCGTTGGTGGAAGCCTGCACGGGTGCCGGGGTCTGTCACGGACGACATGCTCCGCTGCCATGCCATCCCGGATCCCCATTTTGAGAGAAACACCCTGCTGATCGAGTGGATTCCCCAGCGTACCTGGGTATACCGCAAGGAATTTTGCGTGGAAGAACTGCCGGAGGGCGGCCGGGTAAACCTCTGCTTTGAGGGGGTGGACTATGACGCGCTTTTTTATGTGAACGACGTGTTTTTGGGGGAGCATCACAGCATGTTTACCCCGGCGTCCTTTGACATTACCACATTAATCAAAGAAGGGGAGAAAAATCTGCTGGCCGTGGTGGTGAACAAGGCTCCCGACGAGCAGCCTCAGGTGTCCAAGACCAGATATGTCAAAACCCACAAGAGCCGGATGACCTATTGGTGGGATTTTTGTCCCCGGATGATTCATTTGGGCATTTGGGACGACGTTTATTTGGATGTCACGGGACCGGTGCGCCTTGGGCAGCCGGATTTGGAGACGGCGCTGTCAGAAGACTATCGAACGGCGGCGGTGCAGGTGACGGTGGGGGCCGATGAGGCGGCATTGCAGAAAACGCAGTGTGGGCCAAAGTCCACGGTCACGGCAAGGCTTTCCTTTCAAGGAAAGAGGATAGGGGAGACGTGTGCAGCCGTTGGGGAAGGCAGGGCGGTTTTTTCCTTTACGGTCAAGGAGCCTGCCCTGTGGTGGCCCAACGGTTACGGGAAACAGCCGTTGTATGAACTGGAACTGGAGGCGTTTGCGGACGGCGCGCTTTCGGATACGCGCCGCCTGCGCTTTGGAATCCGCAATATCCGGTTTATGGAAAACGAAACACCGGATAAGACGGCGCGGCCTTATACGGCCTGCGTAAACGGCAGGAAGATTTACCTGAAAGGATATAACTGGGTGCCCATGGACGCGATGTACGGTGTGCGGCGGCCCCAAAAACTCAAACGCCTGCTGCAGCTGGCAGTGGATGCGCATGTGAACTGCCTGCGCATCTGGGGTGGCGGGCTCATTGAGCGGGAAGAGTTTTACGATCTCTGCGACGAAAAGGGCATTTTGCTTTGGCAGGAATTCATCCAGTCCAGTTCCGGTATCGAGAACGAGCCTTCCGGTGACACAGGGTTTCTGGAACTGATGGAGCGGGAGGCCAGGACCATCATCCTGCGCAAAAAGCATCATCCCGCTTTGGCGCTCTGGGGAGGGGGAAACGAGCTTTCCGGGCCGGGGGATGCCATGATTACCATGGAGGAGCCGGTGATCGGCGTGTTGGGCAGACAGGTGAAAAGGCTGGATCCTTCCCGGCACTTTTTGGAGTCCTCCCCCACGGGCCGGATTTTTAACAATACCCTGGAAAATATCGCGAAGGATCCCTTGGGGCTGCATGACGTACACGGCCCCTGGGAGCATCAGGGACTTGTGGGGCAGTATGCGCTTTATAATGCGGGAACCTCCCTGTTTTCCAGTGAATTCGGGGTGGAGGGAATGACCAATCTGGATGTGCTTTTGCACCATACGGATCCTGCCCACATCTGGCCGCCAAGCAGGGACAACGAGGTGTACTTCCACCGGGGTTCCTGGTGGAACAATTATCCGCTTATGCAGGAATGCTTTGGCCAAAAGTTAAAAAAGATCGGGCAGGCAGTGCGGGCCAGCCAGTTTTTGCAGTATGAGGGATTGCGTTATGCGGTGGAAGCCAACCGCCGCCGGGCGCTGACCTGCAGCGGCACATTTCCGTGGCAGTTTAACGAACCTTTTCCCAACCATACCTGTACCTGCAGCGTCGATTATTATGCGGCGCCAAAGCCCGCCTATTATGGCGTGAAGCGTGCGTATGCCGAGAATACGGTGACTGCCCGCTTTGTGGGCCAGTCCCTTGCAGGGGAGGAAAGGCTGGAGGCGCAGGTTTACTGGCAGTCCTCCCTTGGGATTGTCTGCGGTTTTGTGACGGCGCAGGTTTGCGACCAAAACGGCAGGATTGTAGCAGAATGTACGTTTGCGGGAACCGACGCTATAGAGCCGGAAAAGAGCGTTTTACTGGGAAGTATTTCCTGCCGGGTGGAAGAGATCAAGACTCCGGTCTGCTATCTGCTCCTTTCCGCAAAGGAGCAGGGAACGGGGAAAGAGACGGCATCCAACCGGTATCTGTTTACCAAAACCACGCTGGAAGAGCTTTTGCGGCTGGAAAAGACGCAGATTTGTTGTGAGGTTTGTAAAAATGCCGAAGGATTTTCCATTATGCTGCAAAATACCGGTGCGGCAGTGGCGGCCGGGGTTTGGATGGAGGATACGGAAGAACTGCTGCAGGACGCCTACCTGTATTTTTCCGAAAATTACCTGCACCTGCTGCCGGGGGAACAACGCCGTATTTTCGTAAAGCAGACGGGGAACGCCGGTAAAACCATCCGTGTCAGCGGCTGGAACATGGAGACCGTGCAGCTTGTGTTAAAAGAAAAGCCGTGAGGACGCACGGGCAGAGGAAAGGACGGGAATCACCAAAAAGCCAGGAGGGAATGGGATATGCTGTTTTTGGGAGGAGAGGCATTTATAGACGGTAAATTTGTACGCAGAGATGTGCGGGTGCAGGACGGCAGGATTGTGGAGACCGGGGAGGGACTTTTCCCTCAAGCAGGGGAGGAAGTTATCCCCATGGAAGAAAAATGGCTGCTGCCGGGATTTTTTGACGTACACACCCACGGGCGGGACGGCGCGGATTTTTCCGACGCGCCCGCCGGGGAGTTGGTGCGTATCCGGGATTCTTATGCGGCCTGCGGCGTAACTTCGCTGTTGGCTACCACCATGACGATGGAGGAAAATTACAGCAGGCAGATGATGGGACGCATCCGCAGGGCAATTGAGGCAAAAAGCGGCGGCGCGCGTATCTGGGGCATCCATCTGGAAGGGCCTTTTCTGGGGCCGGACCGCAAGGGCTGTCATGACGCGCAATATCTCAAAAAGCCCGACATCGGTTTTTTGGAGGAATTGGATGCCTGCGCGGGAGGCCACATAGCGCTGGTGTCCCTGGATCCAAAACAGGACGGCGCGCTTCAAATGATTGCCCATTTTAAGGATAAGAAAAAGCTGTCCATTGCGCATACCGGCGCCGATTATGGGCGGGCGTGCCAGGCCGTGGATGCGGGGGCAGACCATGTAACCCATCTTTTTAACGCCATGAACGGGCTGCATCACCGCAATCCCGGCGTGGTGGGAATGGTACACGACCGGGAGGTTTTTGCGGAACTGATCTGCGACGGCGTACATGTACATCCTGCCGTGGTGCGTCTGATGTTTGCGGCGGACGCAAGCAAGCTTTGCATCGTCTCCGATTCCTTAAGCGCGGCAGGCCTGGGGGACGGGGTTTACAGTCTGGGCGGCCTTACGGTGCATGTGCATGGCAGGCATGCGACGCTGGCGGACGGGACGCTTGCCTGTTCGGTCAGCAATGTGTTTGAGGAGTGCCAAAATGTGATTTCCTTCGGGGTGGCACCCGAACTTGCCATTGCGGCGGCTACCGTCAATCCGGCCAGGGCGATGGGACTGGAAGGACAGATCGGTTCCATCCGTCCGGGGCTTTTGGCGGATCTTTTGGTCACGACGCCCCAGATGGAATTGCTGGATACGTATGTGGGAGGTGTAAGGCTGCGGCGGTAACAGCTTAGCCGAAGGCTGAACCGTTACGTTTGCCGTATGAATCCGTTGCATTATGTAGACGGGGATGCTATACTTTCATAGGCCCCCCCTTTCCTATATGGTGGCGTCGCCAAAAAGCGGCATGGGGGTTTACTGTATGGAAATAGGTAATTGCGAAACAAGTAGGCCATCTTGATTCCAACAAGACAAAAATCAGGTACAATCGGATTTCTTTCCCACGATGATTTCAGGATGGGATTTGAGAAAACCTTTGTTGTAAAAGGAAATATGTCTGACGATACCTATTTTATCATAAACCAGTGAGGAGTTGTCTTATATCGTAAAAAAAGAATCCCGTATTTATGCGTGTTCTGGCGCTTCGCAAACGTCTATATCCATATGACAATAAAAGGAGGATTCGACATGTCGCGCACTTTGATCAACCATATTCCCATTCATCCATTGCAGTACCCTGATCAGGGGCAGAATTATGTGTTTAACGGCTGCATGACATTTTTAATGGAGTGCATCGGTGAAAAGAACGGGCAGTACGATTACTGGTTTTTTTCCACGGTTTCGGGTGACAGTTATGTGCAAGTGTTCAGCAAAAACAAGGAGAAGTGGATTACTTGCTTTTCACACGCAAAGTTTGATCGTGAACTGATAAAGCGAGTTTTTGACGCTGTTGGATATAATTTCACCTACCTTGAGGCAAAGGATTGGCGAAAAGATAAGGAAGCGGTCAAAGCAAAGATAAAGGAATATATTGACAAGGGTGTCCCGGTGATTGGCAAAGGGTTCTACTCGATTTTCCATGACACGGAATTACCTACCAGCGAAATTTCGTGTATTATCGGGTATGAGAATGACGGCGATTGTTTTTACAGGCTGGGGGAAGAAAACACTGATTTAGTCGCTTTTACCCTGGACGACACCCCGCCCTATACCTTTGTATTTATTGGAGAAAAGAAAGAAGTGCCCCCGGTTGCAGAAGTATATCGGAACGCTTTGAAAATTGCACCGCAGTTAATGCGGACAGCCCCATACGACAATCAAGATGTCTATTTTGGAAATGATGCCTTTGAGCAATGGGCTAACATGTTGGAAGGCAATTTTTACCGCATGACCAGAGAAGAATACGATGCGACAAACACGATTGCCAACTGGCGGTATTATTGTGTCTATATTTGCATCATCGCAACTAATATTTTTTCAAAGCGGTATTCCACGGATCGGGCGATCAGCATGAACCCCGACTTGGCTTTGCTTGCCCCGCTTCTTGATCAAGAATATGAAGCGCTAGACAATATTGAGCGGGAACTAAAAGCAGCCGGCGGCGATTTTAATGTGACATATGAGGTTTTACAGGACACCGAAAAATGCAAAGAAATCGCCCGGATCATGAGAAAATTCCCGCCGGTGTTTACTCGGATAAGCGATATTATTAGGCAGGGGATTAAATAAGCTACAAGTATTCTGAAAAGCATGACAGAGGGTGTCAAGGTATGTATGTTATCATATAAGTACAACTCCTTTTTGGTTGATATGGTTGGTTGTTGGCTGACACTTTAATTTTACCACAATCTGATGAGGAGTTGTTCTATTTTAGCAAAGAAAAAAGCCCGAATTTATGCGGGATGTGGCGTTTCGCAAACGCCTATTGTATGGAAAAGCGCAAAGGAGGCTGTGGGCGATGTGCGATTGTATGATTTGCGAAAGAATTGATTGGATTAAGAAAGGAAAAAATCCTTATTTTGTCCGGGAACTGGAAACGGGTTATGTGGTCATCGGCGATTCCCAGAGAATCAAGGGGTATTCCTTGTTTTTGTGTAAACAGCATCAGACGGAACTGCATTTTTTGGAACCGGCCTTTCGGGATGCCTTTCTCCATGAAATGGCTGTCGTTGCAGAGGCCGTTTACCGGGCTTTTAAGCCGGATAAATTAAACTATGCGCTTTTGGGGGTGGGAAGAGGGCTGCACATGCACTGGCATCTTTATCCCAGAAGGGAAGGGGATACCCCAAATCCCGGCCCGGTTTGGCAGCTGGGAAAAGAACTGGTGGATCCCAAATATCATCCAGGGCAGGACGAACTGGCAGATTTAAAGGAAAGGCTGCATGCAGAATTGGACAAGCTGTTGCCGCAGTAGTTTGATAGTAAACTGGCATGCGCCGGGATTGGCGCGC
>CARDPF010000102.1 GCA_948960675.1 uncultured Eisenbergiella sp. | reverse complement strand
AGGTATGGAAGGGACTGTTGTTGTTCTCATATCCCATCCAGGTGTCAAAATGCCCCCGCCGGTCCCTGGGAACCACATAGTTTTCGCAGGTTCCATCCCCGTCCTTTAGCCCGTCCAAATGCCATTTTCCAAAGTACGCCGTCTCATAGCCCTGTCCCCCAAAAGCGTCTGCCACCGTTGGCAGCTCCTTTGGCAGGCGGCATTCATGCCCCGGCACGGCATGGTGGGGATACAAGCCGCTTAACAAAGATCCCCGGAACGGACAGCACAGCGGCATCCCCGAAACGGCCCCCTCCACCTGAATACCGGTCTGGGACAGCATATCCAGATTCGGCGTAAACACATTGGGATCCCCGTTGCACCCCAAAGCCTGCGCCCGCAGCTGATCTGCAAACACCCAAATCATGTTCGGATGCTTTTGGGGCGCCATTTTGTTCTCGTTTTTATAACCGTTCATTTGTCCTCCCCTGCGCCGCCTCCTCCAAAAACATGTGCAGGCGTTCGTTCATCCGCGCCCCCTCCTGTTTGGACACCGTTTCCATATCCGCCAGCGCATACGGTTCCCCGATCTGTTCCCATTTGCCCTTCCCATAGTTGTGATAGGGCATCAGTTCCACTTCCCGGATGCCAAGCCTTTGGGACAGGGCAGCAATAGCGCGAAAATGTCCGTCGTCGTCGTTGATGCCGCAAATGATGGGACAACGCAAAACCACCCTCGCCTGATGCGCCGCTAAATAGGCCAAATTGTCCAAAATCCTCCCCAGATTCCCCCCGGTATAGCGGCGCAGCTTTTCTTCATCCGACATTTTGTAATCATACAGGAAAAGATCGGTGCAATCCCGCATGGCCTCCAATGCCTCCCTGGGCACATCCCCCGCCGTCTCCACACAGACCGAAATCCCGTTTTCCTTTGCCAGACGGGCCAGACGGACACAAAACGCTGTCTGCAAAAGGGGCTCCCCGCCGCTGATGGTCAGTCCGCCCTCTTCCCCGTAATAAATCCGGTCTTTTAAAACCTCGCTTATCACCGCTTCGGCGGACATCCTATGTCCTTCCACCCGCAGCGCCCCGGCCACACAGACATTTTCACAGGCACGGCACGCCTTGCAGCGGGAAAAATCCACCCGGTGTACGCCGTCTGTAAACGTATGTACCCCGTTTGGACAAGCCTGCACGCAGGCCATGCAGCCGATGCATTCCTGTGCAAAGTAGCGCAACTGCGGCCCTGCCCTGCGGCCCTCCGGATTGTGGCACCATATACAGGATAAGGGACAGCCCTTTAAAAACACGGTGGTCCGAATTCCCGGCCCGTCATGGAGGGAAAACCTCTCAATGGAAAAGACAGTTCCCTCTATGATCTGCGATTCTTTCATTTTACAACTGCTCCTTCAATAACAGGTGCGGTTCAGAATTTCCCCCTGCACCTCGCGTGAAAGTTCCACGAAGCGGGCGCTAAATCCCCCTACCCGCACCAAAAGCCCCCGGTAACGCTCCGGGAAGCGCTGGGCTTTTTCCAAATCCTCCCTTCCCACTACCGTCACCATCAGCTGTGCGCCGCCCGCCTTAAAATAGGCCTGCAGTACCTGTTCCACCGCCCGCCTGTTTTCCCGGAAGGTTTCCTTGGAAAACTTAATGTTCTGCACCGCTCCCGCATGGATATTGGTGGCAGGCTTGCGCATGGAATTTAAGGCCGCCGTCACCCCGTTTTTGTCCGCTCCCCCCTGAGGGCCGTTGGCATTGGCCATGGGCGTATAGGCTCTCCGTCCGTCCGCCGAAGCCCCGGTCAAAAGCCCCAGGGATGTGTTGGCGCTGTTGTTGATCACCACAATCAGATAGCTGTCCAGCCCCACCTGTTTTGCCTGCGCCTTGGCGGTCAGGCAAACAAAGCGGTGCAGATCCTGCATAAGCGCATCCGGCCCCTCCAAATCGTTGCCGAATTTGTCGCAGGCCCGCAGGCGCGCCCGTAAGGCCTCATATCCGGCAAAATCCGCCCGCAGCGCCTCCAACAGCTTTTTAGGTTCCACGCTTTTCTCCTCGAACACCAGCTTCTTGATGGCGTAGAGGCTGTCCGCCGTATTCACATTGCCATAGCTTTCCAGCGTGCCTCCCAGATAGCGGATACCACCCCCAAACAGTCCCCTGCCCCGCTCGATGCAGTCGTCGTAGAGCATGGACAGATAGGGCAGGCAGCAGACGCTGTCCGCGAAATCATATTCCATTTTTTCCTGTTGTGCCATGACCTGGATATGGAAATGAATCAGGCGTTTATAAGCCCCGTAAAACTCATCAAAATCCTGATACTGCAAAAACGTCTTGTCAATCCCACACACCCTGCCAAGGGTCTCCTGCATAACGGCCCCCCGCTCTCCCAAAAGATGGGGGACGTCCTGCCCTTTTCCCCAATATAAAAGGACTTCCAGCCCTTTGAGCAGGTTGATGACGCCGCTGGGCGTGCCGAAGCTTTTATGATCGATCACGTACTCCCCACATCCGTAGGGCACATAATGGACGGCCTCCTCCTTTGGCAGGCCAAAGGCCTCCTCCACATCGGCTACAATCTGATCGTCATTATACAAAACCGGATAAGTACACCCTTCCCCGATTGCCTCCATGGCCGCCTCATAAAGGGCCGGATTCATCCCCTCATAAAAGCGCAGGGAAAGCTGGGGATCCGGCTCCCGCAGCGCTTGTGTTGCGCGGATGCAGGAGAGGGCCAGACGGTCGGCGCTTTTTTCATCCTTCCTTCCGCGCCCGCCCACAAATACCCTTCCGTCGGTAATCGTCCTGCGCTTGGCCATTCTTTTCCAGAGATAACGCACGATCCCATCCGCCTGCTCCTGCGTCAGATAACCGCTGTCAATGTCGGAGGCATAAAATTTCCCCAGGTAATCGTCGATCCGTCCGTAATTTCTCACCTCGGAGACCACCACATACATCCAAAACAATTCCACCGCCTCCAGCAGGTGTGCGGGAGGCTTATGCCGCACCGCATAAAGCGCCTCCGCCATGGCCTGCATGCGCGCGGCCGCCTCACTGCGCCCGGCCGCCTCCGCCTCCGATTTGCGCAGCCTTGCGCGTTTTTCGTAAAGACAGACGGTTTCCCGCAGGGTTTCCAGCGCAATCGCCATCCCCTCGCACACACTGCGGCATTCCTCATCTGCGCCCATGCGCTGTGCACGGCTCTTCACCGTTTCCTCCAGTCCGTCGATGCCCAACTCCAACAGCTTCCCGAAATCCAGCACCGCCCCCGCGATCCGGTAGAGGGGACAGGAAACCGCTTTTGTCCCCTCCCAATCGTCGGTGGGCATCGCCAGAAATTGCTTGGGCGTATAAGCCGCCCGCAGCCGGTCTTTACTGTTTTCAGCCCTCCAAAACCGAAGCATCTCCACAAGTTTTTGCGCCCTGTGCGGATTGTCCCCACAGCGGGCGATTTCCGCCTTTATCTCGTCCTCCCGGTAATAATAAAGGAAGCCGCCGATCTGGCTGGAAAACCCTACCGCCCCGTAATGGCAGCCGCCGGGCACCAGGTCATCCTCCTCCACATCCAGCAAAATCCTGGGAATCTGCCACTGCAGGCACCGCGCTTCCCGCACCGCACGGTGCGCATTTTGGTATTCCTTGTAAATTCGGGTAAATCCCAGTTCCAGTTCAAAATCTTTTCTCGCATCTATGGTTGCCATATTCCTATCCTTGCCGCCCCGCTCTCCTTTATCCGTAATTATAGGCCGCGTCGCTGCAGCGCACCGTAAAGGCCCTGGTCTTTAAATCCGCATGGAGCACCGCCCGGCAGCCGTTGCTTTCCCGCACAATTTCCAATAGGCCGTCCGGCAGGTCGGACACCACTGCCTCCCCGTCGAAGGCCGCAAATTCGTTGCGCATCCGCATCAGGCTGCACAGCTTTTGCACCACCGGCTTTTGTACCGCCCGATCAATTTCCTCCACGGTATAATTGTGGCGGCTGATATTGCGCGGAAAATCCGTACGTTTCATCAGTTCGTAATCGTTTTCCCCCGCCAGCAGGCCCATATAATATACCTGCGGCACACCGGGCGCAAAAAACTGGATGGCCCGAGCCAGAAGATAGGCCTGGTCGTCCTCCCCCAGGGCGGAATAATAGGTACAGTTGATCTGGTACACCACCGGCCTATCCTTGGCCTTGGCGGAAAAATCCATCTTAAAGTTTGCGCCGTACTCTGCGGTCTTATCAATCACCGCCTGCAGTTCCTCCTCCGTAAGCAAATCCTCCACATCCACCGTCCCGATGCCGTCATGGGTATCCAGCGTGGTGTACATGTCCTTGGGACAGATGGAAAACCAATGCTTTAAGCGCCCGGCATTGCCTGTATACAGGGTGTGCAGTACCAGCACCGGCAGCGCGAAATCATATACCGGATAACCGTGCTGTGCAATTTTTAGCTGGATTTTATAATGGTCATGGATTTCCGGCAGCATGGGCACGCCCTGCTCGTCCAGCACCTTCTGTACCCTATCCATGCATTCCCACATCTGGGGCTCCACAAAGAAGCAGGAGGTGCCCAGCTTTTTGGTGGCAAAGGCAAAGGCATCCAGACGGATCATGGACGCGCCGTGTGCCATGAGAAAGCGCAGGGAACGTTCCACAAACTCCCAGGTACACGCACTTTCCAGATTCAAATCCATCTGCTCCTCACTAAAGGTACACCAAATGTCCTCCTGCGTCCCGTCCGCAAATGTAATCCTCTCGCAGGGCGCACAGTTTTTGCGCTTGTTGAGCATATCAATCTGCTCCTGCGTGGGCGCACCGCCGGGCCAAAACTCCTGAAAGCGGATAAACATATCCTTGTACGCGGAAGCGTCGTGGTTCTGCACAAAATCCTTGAACTCTCTGGACTGGCGGGAGAGATGGTTGATCATGAAATCGAACATCAACTCCCGGTCTTTTGCGATGGCCTCCACGTCCGCCCAATCGCCAAACGCCGGTTCCACCTCCTCATAAGTCAGGGGCGCAAATCCCCGGTCCCCGGAACTGGGAAAAAAGGGAAGAATGTGCACCGCACCGATCTCCCGGTCAAAATGCCCATCCAGCACACTCTTTAGTTCCTTCAAATTCCTGCCGAAGCTGTCGGCATAGGTAATTAACATAATTTTGTTTTTCATATCCCATTCCTTTCTGCGCGCATCCGTCAGCACCTGCAGGGACGCTGCGCCAAAAAGTCGCTTTGGTCCTGCTGTCTGAGCATTTCTTTCAACAATTCATATTTTATGGCCAGACAGGAAGGATCGTCGTACAGATTTTTCGTCTCCCCCGGATCCTTGGCCAGACAGTAGAGTTCCCCGAACCGCTCCCCCGGGTATTCCACCAGCTTCCACTCTTTGGTGATAAAGCAGCGGTAACGGATACAATCCGCCTCCTCTTTAAACTCTGCCCGCACCCCGCAGCGCGGCAGCGTCTGCCCCTCCAAAAGCCCCTTTAGGGAAATCCCGTCGGTTCCCCCCATGCAGGGCAGGCCCAGATACGAAAGCACAGTGGGATATAGATCCGCCAAGGACACTGTCTCCTCCACCGTCTGGGGCACAATCTGTCCCGGCAGGCTAAGCAGCAGCGGTACCTTAAGCACTTCTTCATATGCCACAGGGCCCTTCTCCCCCAGCCCATGGTCATAGAGCATATCCCCGTGGTCGCTGGTGATGACCAGCAGCGTATCCTCCCAGGCATCAAACCGCTTCAGCAAAGCCTCCAGCTGCCCGATCTGGTGATCGAACAATTCCACCATGGAATAATAGTAACTGCGGGCCGCCTGTATTTTTTCCCCCGAAACGTCCTGCCAAACCGTATTTTGGTTGCCCGCAATCCCAAAACGCCCGCCGCAGTCCTGCTCCACGGTTCCACGGCGCAGCGCGGCCTGGGGCGCCACCCCCTCCTGCGCACATCCCTTTGGCCTTGGCAGGCGTCCGGGCAAGATTTTGGGCCAATCCTTCGGCAAAACAAGCGGGTGATGGGGATCCTGAAACCCGATATTTAAGTAAAAGGGACGGGATAAGTCCCTCTGCCTTAAAAAAGCTTCGGTCCGTTCCAAAATCCATGCGCCGCTGTGCAGGCGGTAAGGCATTCCCCAGTCGCCGCAGCCGTATGCGTCCTCCTCAAACAGCCGCCCAACCTGCAGCTGGGGCATTTGACAGCCTTTTTTGATGCCGCGTCCGGCAAGCCACGCCTCATAATGGCCGTTCACCCCCCAATCGCTGTGCCCCACGGAAATCTCCGCCGTCTCAAAGCCCGCCAAACCGGTAAAGGGTTCCCCATCCCCCACCGGCGCCGTCTCGGGCGAGGCAGTATCCCAGGGATAGACATGCAGCTTGCCCAAGTGATGGGTCCGGTATCCGGCCCCGGTCAGCACCGTGCTCAAAAAGCGGGAGGTGTCTGCCGCGTAGGTTCCGATGTTGTAGGAACCGTGCCGGGAAGGCAAAAGCCCGGTCAAAATGGACACCCGGGAAGGCGTACACACCGGATTGGTGCAGTAAGCCCGGTCAAACCGGGCTCCCTGCCGGGCAATCCGGTCCAGATTCGGGGTATTTACAAAATCGCTGCCGTTGCAGCCCAAAGAATCGAACCGCTGCTGGTCCGTGGTAATCAGTATCAAATTTTTCATGCCTGTTTACTTCTCCCAACGGATTTTCAAAAGCCTTGCGCTGCGCAGGGGCTGCGAAACCTCCAAAATACCGCTTTCCCCATGATAACAAATCCCTGTGGGCAGGGACTTTGGATAAACCACCTCTATCCCGGCGATCGTTTTGTCTTGGCATACCGGCAGCTGCCTATAAGCCTGCAGGGGCAGCGCTGTTGTCCCTTCCGGATCGTCCAGACGCCACACCGCCAGATGGGCGCATTCGTCATTGGCAAAGCCCACGGCAAAGCGCTGTCCGTCAAAAGACGGCATCCCCAAAGGCCAGAACGGATAGGAACGCCCGATCAGGTGCCGGTAGGATTTGTAATAGTCCACAGCCTCCCGGATGAGGGCGAGGTTCTCCTCCCCCAGCCTGCCCAGATGGCCGCTCTGGTGGATCCGCATGGTCATGGCGTTGACCATGTTGAAAACCGTCTGTTCTGCATCCGCATCCTGCAACGGATAAGACCAAACCGCGTTCTGTTCCGGCGTCACCGCTACCGGGGCCGCCGCCGCGATGGCGGCATAGCGCAGGTAATCCGTCTGGTCGCTGGAGGACTGGATGCTGTGGCGCGATAATAGGGCGTCGTTGATGCGCATGCCGCCGCTGCCGCAGTTTTCGATAATCAATTCCGGATAGCGGGCAAACACCGAATCCAGCCATGCCAAATATGCCCGGTTGTGGCCAAGCAGCCCGTCCCCTGCACTGTCCGCCTCCTGCTCTGTCCCGATCCCGGCGTTGATGTTGTAATCCATTTTGATATAACCGGCCCCATACTCCTTTACTAACCGGTCGATGACCCCGTCCGCAAAGGCCCGCACGGCAGGGTTTCTGTAATCCAGCTGGTAGCGGCCGTGGTCAATGACCCGCCTGCCGTGCCGCATGAAAAACCAGTCATCCGGCTTTTTTGCCGCAACCGGGCAGTGTATGCCCATGACCTCCAGTTCCAGCCAAAGCCCCGGTATCATTCCCTTTTGGCGGATATAGGAAAGCACTTTCCCGATGCCCCCGGGCCACCGTCTGGGCGCAGGCTCCCACTCGCCCACCTTAGACCACCAGGATCCGTCGGCATACCAGCCCGCATCAATGGTATAATACTCACAGCCGATGGCTGCCGCTGCGTCAATGAGCGGATACTCCTTTTCGGCTGTGGGATCCCCTCCCAGACAATTCATGAAATCGTTGAAAATTACCGGCAGCTTTTCGTTATCGGCATTGGGCCGCCTGACGGCCCTGCGCCAGTCCGTCAGGGAGGCCACCGCGTCCGTAAAGCCTGTCGCCGTCACCGCGATTGCCCCATGCACCGACGAAAAAGCATCCCCCGGCTTTAACGCTTTATACCAGTGGTTTTCCGCCTCTGTGGGCCCCGAAAGCCGCAGATAGAGCGCGTCTTTGGAATCGCTCACCTCCCAGTGCCAGGAGCCGTTATGGACAATGGAAAACAGCCAGCCCTCCCTAGAGGGCTCACATTCCACATAGCCCATGGGCAAATATTCATGGGAATTCCAGGTTCCCGTGGAGGAGACGGACACCCGCTTGGTGGAATAGTGAAACACCTTGTGCAGTCCCAGCTGGGGCAGGGTATATTCCTTCCACGCAAACTCCCCGTACCAGGTATTGGAGGGAATCCGAAGCCTTGCCGCCTTATCCCAGGGCAGGGGGGAAGCCTTGGTCAGTCCCGTCAGGCAAAAGCTGGACACATAGGTAAGCCCCACCGCTTCCAGGCCCCTGTTTTCCACCTGCGTCCAGCTTTCCACTACCCTGACGCCATCGGTAAACTGCAGGCAGCTGGTGACCAAAAGCCCGGTGACCGGGTCGGTCTGTTCTACGCTGATTTTCCTGCCCTGTTCGTTTCTAACGTCCAAAAAATCCGAGAATTCCAACCGCCGTCCCGGCAGCGTCCCGGTATATTTGGAGCCGTGGTGGTCGTCACAGTCCTCCCCGGCCAGCTGGATTTCCACCAGACGGTACCAGTCTTTTTGGTTTTCCCCGATCTCCTCCTCCACAAAATCCCTGCACTGACAATGGTAGAAAAAGACCTCCTTTTTCTCCGACACCGCAAATACCAGCCGGATGCCGTTTTCTTCTATACAATACCGCTTTTCCATCCTGACTTATGCGCCCCGTACCGGTACGGGGCTTCCCCATTTCTTTATTTTTTCATTTTATCCATGTTTTCCCGTGAAATGACAACCGGCTCCCCCACCGCTGCGGAATGGATGATGGTCTTTGCCACAGACTCCAGCACTTCCATTTTGTTAAAGGCGTCCATCAGGTCCCGCCCCCAGGTCAGCGCCCCGTGGTTTTGCAAAAGAACGGCATTTGCCTCTTGTATGTAGGGGGCGATGGCATCCGCCATCTCTGCCGTGCCCGGCGTGGCATAGGGCGCAAGGGCGACCTTTTTTAACATCATCCGGGTCTCGATGAGATAGTTGTCCGGAATGTTTTTTCCCGCCATGGCAAACGCCGTTGCATAGACAGGGTGGGTGTGTACCACGGCGTTTACGTCGCTGCGGCCCTCATACACCGCCCGGTGCATGGGATACTCCTTGCTGGCCCTGCCTGCGCCCTCTGCCACATTGCCAGAAAAATCCACCACCAGCATGTCGCCCGCTTCCACAAAGCCCTTGTTTTTGCCCGAGGGCGTCAGCAGCATATGCTCCTTGGACACCCGCAGGCTCACATTGCCGTCGGTGGCGGATACCAGGTTGCGCTGGTACAAAAGATGGCAGATTTTTGCCAATTCTTCCCGTTCTTTTTCATACATATGAATGTTCCTCCTCCTCTTCCAGCCAGACCTGTACCACCATGCTGCCACGTCCCTGTCCCCGAATCTGGTAGAACTGCCCGTCCCGCTCCAGTTCCCGCGTTTTGTCGATGCCGTTGCACCACACCTTTTGCACGCTGCGCCCTGTCCAGAACCCGAAGGTTCCCGCCTCTTTTGTCACGGCCATAAATCCGCCCGCAAAAGGCTTTACCTGCGCCAGGGCCGCAAACCCGATATATTTGTCCAAAAGCCCCAGCGCCGCAAACCCTTTTGCACAGGGTACGAAAACGTACAGCAAAAAGCCCTCCGCCGGCAAAACCGCCGGTACGCGCTCCCCTTCCTGCAAAAGGCCCACCGCCTTCCTTTGCAAAACGTCCACGCATACATATGCGCCCTTTGGCAGGTCAAACACGTCCCCTGCGCCAAAGGAAACGCTTTTTTCCTCTTTTCCCAGATTGTAAAGCGCGATGGCCGCGCCCTTTTTCCCTTCCTGTCCACAGTCCGCCACATTGGTCAGCTTGACAACACCCTCTTTTTGGGGATCCGCAAACAGGCAGTCCGGCGCAGGCATGGCGGCCCGGTCCATCCGCAAAAGCTTCCCGTCCCCAAGCGCAAGGGGCGCAAGCACTTCCCGGCTCGTCTCCCCGATCCGGTCCGACACATAGACCGGGCCGCCGCTTATGGCGCGCAGCACGGCATGCTTTTGGGCATCCGGGTGGCAGCTCCAAAACATATCCCAGTCACAGTAATAAAACTGTCCGTGGTAAGGGGCGTTGTAGGCGTTTTGCAGCAAATGCTCTGCAAACCCTTCCGGATTGTCCGGCACAAAATCGTCGCTGTTGCGGCTCAGGGCCGAGCCCTGCCGACCCAGTATATTTTCCATCGCCATTCCCATGCAGTTGATCAGGAGATCGGAAGAGCACACGTCTGAACTC
>CARDPF010000101.1 GCA_948960675.1 uncultured Eisenbergiella sp. | reverse complement strand
CAGTCAGGCAAGACTTTTTATACGTCAAACAGTGGCTTATACAGCCTGCGGAAAGCAATATGTAATTATACGGAAAGGCGGATTGGGGTGTCTTACCAGCCGGAGAGCGAAGTATTGGTTACAGTCGGCGGAAGTGAGGCGATTGATATCGCCCTGCGGACGATCATCAATCCGGGTGATGAAATTTTATATATTGAGCCGAGTTTTGTATCCTATTTGCCGTGTATTGTTATGGCAGATGGTATCCCTGTGCCTGTCGGGCTGAAAGCAGGAAACCGTTTTCGTCTGACCGCAAAGCAGCTCGAAAATGCAATTACGCCACGGAGCAAAGCCCTTATTTTGTCATATCCAAACAATCCGACCGGGGCAATTATGGAACGGGATGATCTGGAAGAATTGGCAGAAGTTATTAAAAAACATAATATACTGGTGATTTCTGATGAAATATACAGTGAACTTACTTATGGAAAAGAGCATATAAGCATTGCCGGCATTTCGGGAATGAAAGACAGGACAATCCTGATAAATGGGTTTTCTAAAAATTTTGCAATGACCGGATGGCGTCTGGGTTATGTGTTTGCCCATAAGGAAATCATGGAGCAGATGACAAAGGTACACCAATATGCGATCATGTGTGCACCCACGGTCAGCCAGTATGCGGCGGTTGAAGCAATGAAAAATGGAGAGGCAGATGCCGCCTGCATGAGGGAGTCTTATGATCAGCGCCGCCGCTATTTATATTATGAATTGGAACGCTTAGGTCTTCCCTGTTTTGAACCGGAGGGGGCTTTCTATATGTTTCCGGACATTCGTGAGTTTGGAATGTCCAGCGAAGCGTTTGCTATGGAGTTGCTGGAGGAAGAAAAAGTTGCCGTTGTTCCGGGAAGTGCGTTTGGCAGGTCGGGCGAAGGCTTTGTCCGTATGTCCTATGCTTATTCTGTTGATGAATTGAAGGAGGCAATGATGAGGATGGGACGTTATCTCCAGGGAAAACGGGAGGCGGTAAAAAGATAGCAGGGGAAATGATAGGCAAAGGAAGCGGTCAGTATTTTGGTTCAAATCCCCTCGCCCTATATTGGGAAAATTGAATGTGCCGTCAATGCGGAAACCGTAGAAATCCATTCTTTGGAATGCGACAGTTTGGACGGTTCTGTGCATTTACTGCGCAGAACTGTCTGGATTGTTACATTTTTTTTACGGATTGTCATAAACCCCTTTTAAATAAAGCTGTATATATGGTATCATGGGTAACAGGATGATTACTTATGAAGGGAGAGTATGCGCAGGAAGGGATATCTACACACCCTTTCAAAGGGCGCAGAAACGGGAAAATGAAAAAAGAAAAAAACAGGAATTCCTTTTCGGGTTCCGTCGGCTTTGTGCTGGCGGCGGCAGGGAGCGCGGTAGGGCTGGGAAATATCTGGCGTTTCCCCTATTTGGCGGCAAAGGACGGAGGAGGCATCTTTTTGGTGGTTTATCTGATTCTGGCGCTTACATTCGGGTTTGCGTTGCTGACCACGGAGGTTGCCATTGGCAGGAAGACAAAACAGAGTCCTTTGACGGCCTATGCGAGGCTGAAACCAAAGTGGGGATTCTTGGGGGTATTGGCGTGTCTGGTTCCGGTTATCATTATGCCCTATTACTGTGTGATTGGCGGATGGGTTGTGAAATATTTTCTGGCTTATCTGACCGGCGGGGGCAGCGCTGCGGCGGAGGATGCCTATTTTACCGGTTTCATTACCCAGGAAGGGTTTCCGCCCATGTTCATGGCAATCTTTTTGTTTCTGGTGGCAGTTGTTGTCTTTCGGGGGGTGAACCACGGAATTGAGAAGTTTTCCAAAGTGATCATGCCCATCCTGTTGCTTTTGGTAGTAGGGATCGCCGTGTTTTCCATGACGATCCGCTATCGTGATGGGGCAGGGACGCTTCGGACGGGCATGGAAGGTTTTTGGATCTATGTGATCCCGGATTTTAAGGGGATGACGGTTCAGGGATTTTTTACGGTACTGCTGGATGCCATGGGACAGCTGTTTTTCAGCCTCAGCGTAGCGATGGGCATAATGGTGGCTTATGGTTCTTATGTCAAAGATGATGCCAATCTGGTTAAGTCCATCAACCAGATTGAGGTTTTTGATACAGCGGTGGCTTTTTTGGCCGGCGTTATGATCATTCCTGCAGTTTATACCTTTATGGGCAGGGAGGGAATGGCGGCTTCGGGGCCGAGCCTGATGTTTGTTTCATTGCCAAAGGTGTTTTTGGCAATGGGTGGAATCGGCAATCTGATCGGCTGTTTGTTTTTTGCAATGGTACTGTTTGCCGCGTTGACCAGTGCCGTGTCGGTTATGGAAGCGGTAGTATCCAGTCTGATGGATAAGTTTCACATGTCCCGGTTTAAAGCGTCGGTGGTTGAGACGGTTATTGCGTTGGCGGGCGGCATTATCGTATGTCTGGGCTATAACAAATGGTATTTTGAGGTTACACTGCCAAACGGCGCCGTGGCGCAGATTCTGGATATCATGGATTACATCAGCAATAACCTTTTGATGCCCTTGGTGGCCATTGCTACCTGTGTATTGATTGGCTGGGTGTTAAAGCCAAAAGTGATTGTGGAGGAAGTGGAGAAGTCCGGTAACGGCTTTGGCAGAAAGAAATTATTTATTGTTATGGTCCGCTACATTGCGCCTGTGCTTTTGGTCATTCTATTGCTCAAATCCATAGGTGTTTTGAGAATTATCTGACATTCTCCGTGAATCCATGGCAAAACGAAATGACATTGCCCGTGAATGGGAACCTTGTAACAGTTCAGACAGGTCTGCGCAGTAAATGCACAGACCTGTCTGAACTGTTACGGAACCTTGCGTTTATAAGAATTTAAGAAATGGGTTGCTTGACATTTGGGCTTTGCAGTTTTATACTTAACAAGTGAATAATTAACTAATTAATAAAAGGAGGTGTCTAAGTCCGTATGGAAAGACAGGAGATGGAGAGCAGGCTGTCCATGAAGTTTCGGCGGGCGGACAGGGCCTTGAAAAGGTGTATCGAGCACCAGGTGAGGGATACCGGTGTGTTCAGGAGCCAGCACCGGCTTCTCATGCATTTGAGCCATCAGCCGAACTGTTCCCAGGTGGAGCTTGCGCAGCATCTGGAGGTTTCCCCGGCGGCGATTGCCGTTTCCATCAAGAAGCTGGAAAAGGGAGGGTACATCCGGCGGGAGACGGATGCCTGTGACAACAGGGTGCATCAGGTGACCATCACTTCGCAGGGGGAACAGGTGATACGGCAGAGCATCACCATGTTTCAGCAGGTGGAGGCGCAGATGCTGAACGGGTTTTCCGAGCGGGAGATGGAACTGCTGGACTGTTTTTTGGAACGGATATACCGCAATTTAGAGACATCTGGGAAAATGGGAGGAAGCAAATGAAACGATATGGAAAGTATATAAAGCCGTACCTTTACGCCTTCATCCTTGGGCCGGTCATGATGGTGACGGAAGTACTGGGGGAGGTTTTGCTGCCGGCCTTTATGGCGGATATTATCAATATAGGCGCGGCGAACCACGATGTGGGTTACATTGTGCAAAAGGGACTGATTATGATTGCCACCGCTTTTGTCATGATGGTAGGCGGTGTGCTGGGCGCGTGGTTTTCCGCGAAAGCTTCGCTGAGTTTCGGGGCAGACCTGCGCAGGGATGTGTTTGCAAAGATCCAGACCTTTTCTTTTGCAAATATCGACCAGTTTTCCACGGGTTCCTTGGTGACCCGCCTGACCAATGATATCACACAGGTGCAGAACGTTTTGATGATGGCGCTGCGGATGATGCTGCGTGCGCCGGGGATGCTGATCGGGGCGATTATCATGGCATTTGTCATGAACCGTCAGCTTGCCCTGATTTTTCTCGTTATCCTGCCGGTCATGGTAGTGGCGATCACTACCGTCATCCGGATTGCGTTTCCGCGCTTTAACGTGATGCAGGTGAAGCTGGACGCCTTAAATACCAACATTCAGGAAGTGCTAAACAGTGTGCGCGTGATCAAATCCTTTGTGCGGGAGGAGTATCAGGAGGAGCAGTTCAAAAAGGCCAACAGGGATTTAAAGGAATCCGGCCTGCGCGCCTTTAAGGTAGTTATTTTCCAGATGCCGCTGATGATGTTTTTCATGAACCTGACGACGCTTTTGGTGGTGTGGTTTGGCGGCAACCAGATTTTGGGTGGCATTATGCAGGTGGGGGATTTGATTGCCTTTACCACCTATGTGACGCAGGTGCTGATGTCTTTGATGATGCTGGCCATGGTGCTCTTGATGAGTTCCCGTGCCATTGCCAGCGCCAGGCGTATCAATGAGGTATTGGATACGCAGGTGGAACTGACGGATGAACAGGCTGGGCAGCCCCAGGCTGTGGTGAAACGGGGGCGGATTGAGTTTAAGGATGTGAGCTTCCGCTATTATAAGAACAGCGAGGAAAAGGTGCTGGACGGTATCAACCTGACTGTGGAACCGGGGCAGACGGTGGGGATTATCGGCTCCACAGGCTGCGGCAAGACGACGCTGGTTTCCATGATTCCCCGCCTGTACGATGTGGATGCGGGGGAAGTTTTGGTGGACGGTATTAATGTCAAAGATTATTCCCTGCGGCATCTGCGGGAGGGGGTCGGCATGGTGCTGCAGAAAAACGTGCTGTTTTCCGGGACGATTCTGGAGAATCTGCAGTGGGGCGACGAGAATGCGTCCGAGGAGGAAATTTTTGCGGCGGCCAGGGACGCACAGGCCGATCCTTTTGTGAAGAATCTTACGGACGGTTATCATACGGAATTGGGGCAGGGGGGCGTGAACGTTTCCGGTGGGCAGAAGCAAAGGCTTTGTATCGCCCGCGCCCTGCTCAAAAAGCCCAAAATTTTGATTTTGGACGATTCCACCAGCGCAGTGGATACGGCGACGGAAAGCCGGATCCGCGAGGCTTTTTCCACCACGTTGAAAGAGACGACCAAGCTGATTATCGCGCAGCGCATTACTTCCGTCATAGAGGCGGATCAGATTGTGGTATTGGATGAGGGAAAGGTTGTGGGGCTTGGCGGACATAGGGAACTGATGGATTCCTGCAGCGCATACCGGGAGATTTACGATTCCCAGATGAAAGAGGAGGTGCTGGCATAATGGATGAGAAAAGAAAAGAACGGCTGGTCAAAAAATATGCCCGCAAATCGTCGCAGGAGGCATTTGGGGGAAGGGGACCTGGAAGCCCCGGCGGCAGGGGGCACAAAAGGGGACCGGGAGGGGGACGCAACGGCATGCCGGTCAAAAAGCCAAAGGATACCAAGGCGGCGATACGGCGTCTGCTTGGCTATTTGAGCCAGGACACCGGGAAATTGATGTTTGTTTTTTTCTGCGTGATTGCGGGAACGCTTGCCTCCCTGATAGGTTCTTACATGTTGCGTCCCATTATAAACGGGCTGACACAGGAGGGCGGTACCCCCCGGAAGCTTTTGCTTTCCCTTCTGGCCATGGCGGCGGTGTTTGCCGTCGGGATTCTTGCCCAATATTTGCAGCAGCGCATTATGATCACCATATCACAGGGGGCCTTGGAGCGGATCCGCAACGATTTGTTTGCCAGAATGCAGAAGCTTCCGGTACGGTTTTATGATACCAACAATAACGGGGATATCATGAGTCGTTTTACCAATGACCTGGATGCGGTGGGCGATATGCTCAATAATACGGTGGTGCAGATTATTTCCAGTGTGATTACGGTGGTGGGAACTTTTTGCCTGATGGTTTATACGAATGTGTGGCTGACGGTCATCACGGTAGTTTCCGTACCACTGATGATGCAGGCGGCGGGATTTGTGGCCATGCGGAGCCGGAAGTATTACCAAGCGCAGCAGGCAGCCCTGGGAACGCTCAACGGTTACATTGAAGAGACCGTGACGGGACAGAAGGTGGTCAAAGTGTTCTGCCACGAAGAGACGGCGCAGGAGGAATTTGAATATTTAAATTACGACCTGCGGGATAAACAGATTCTGGCCCAGTTTTTCGGGGGGATCATGGGTCCTGTGATGGGCAACCTAAGCCAGGTGAGTTACTCCCTGACGGCCATGATCGGCGGTATTTTGTGTGTGCTGCGGGGGTTTGATATCGGCGGCCTGACGGTGTTTGTCAACTATTCCCGCCAGTTTTCCAGACCCATCAACGAACTCTCCATGCAGATGAACACCATATTTTCCGCGCTTGCGGGTGCGGAACGGGTCTTTAAGATCATGGACGAGGAACCGGAGGCCTTGGATAGTGTGGACGCGGTTGCCCTACCTTCCTGTGAGGGACACGTGGTTTTGAAGGATGTGACCTTTGGCTACAATCCGGATAAGACCATTTTGAAAAATATCTCCCTGTATGCCAAGCCGGGACAGAAAATTGCTTTTGTGGGTTCCACCGGGGCCGGGAAGACCACTATCACCAACCTGATCAACCGGTTTTATGATATTGATGCGGGAAGCATCACCATCGACGGGGTGGATGTGCGCAGTATCAAGCGGGATGACCTGCGGCGCAATATTGCCATGGTGCTGCAGGATACCCATTTGTTTACCGGAACCATCCGGGAAAATATCCGTTACGGGCGGCTGGACGCTACGGACGAGGAGGTGGTGGAGGCGGCAAAGCTTGCCAGCGCGGACCATTTCATCAAACGTCTGGAACACGGTTATGACACGGTGATCGAGGGGGACGGCGCAAACTTAAGCCAGGGACAGCGCCAGCTTCTCAATATCGCCAGGGCGGCAATTTCCAAAGCGCCCATTTTGATTTTGGATGAGGCGACCTCCTCCGTCGACACAAGGACGGAGCGGCATATCGAACACGGTATGGACCGGTTGATGGCGCAGCGCACGACACTGGTGATCGCCCACAGGCTTTCCACGGTCAGGAACGCCAATGCGATCATGGTACTGGAGAACGGGGAGATTATCGAGCGGGGCGACCATGATGAACTCTTGGCGATGAAAGGCCGGTATTATGAACTGTATACCGGGAAAAAGGAGTTGGATTGACAGGGAACTTGCAGGAGAGGGGAGGAGGAGACATGGCTTTTACACCAAAGACATTGGATTTTACCTTAAGTCCTTACACGGGACTGACCAGACAGAGTTGGATTGAGGCGGGGGAATACCTGCTGGAAGGGATTTTTCAAAACATCAGGGATTTTGACGATCCGGTGGTGATGCCCCGCAAGGAGACAAAAGTGACGTATCCCCATAGCGCGGACGCGGTTTGGGAGCAGAAAGCGGAATATTTTGAGGGGCTGGCGCGTTCCTTTTTCATTGCGGCCCCCCTGCTCAAGGATCATCCGGAGTTGCACATCTGTGGTTATGATATCCGGGAATACTATAAACGGCAGATTCTGCGGATCTGTTCCGATGACGACCCGTTTTCGGCAGGCCGGTATGAAGAGATGCAAAAAAAGGCGCAGGATTACCACCGCGCTTTCCAACAGACGGTAGAGACCTGCGCGTTGGTGATCTGTTTGTGGATTTGCAGGGAACAAATCTGGGATACCTACACAAAAGAAGAAAAGGATGTGATCGCTGCATTTTTGACCGGGTATGCGCATGGCTATACCGTGCCGCAGAATTGGCGGCTCTTTAATATGCTGGATATGGCGTTTTTGCATATGGAAGGGTATCCGATTGAGGAGGATATCATGAGGGAGCATGCACAGGCGATCTTAAGCTATTATGCCGGGGACGGGTGGTTTCGGGACGGCCAGTGCTTTGACTATTATTCCTGCTGGGCATTTAATGTCTATGCGCCCCTTTGGAACCTCTGGTACGGATATGAAAACGCCCCCTATCTGGCGGCAAAATTTGAGGAATGTTCCAATAAGCTGATGGAGACTTACGGGGATTTCTTTGACCGGGACGGGTTTACCAATATGTGGGGCAGGAGCAATATTTACCGCAATGCGGCGACCAGCGCTTTTGACGGCAACCTGTTTTTGAAAAACCCTGCGGTGGACCCGGGGCTTGCGCGGCGCATCAGTTCCGGTTCGCTTATGCAGTTTATGGGCAGGGAGGATTTTTTGTACAAGGGAGTGCCTACGCTGGGATTTTACGGGCAGTTTATGCCGCTGGTGCAGGGATATTCCTGCGCTGAATCGCCTTTTTGGCTGGGCAAGGCGTTTTTGTGCCTGCACCTGCCCGCAGACCATCCTTTTTGGACGGCCAGGGAAAACAACGGAAGCTGGGAGAAGCTTGGGGAAAACGAGGTGAAAGTGACCGCCCTGGACGGCCCCGCCCTCTGCTTTTCCAACCATCAGGCCAACGGGGAGACCATCTTGCGGACCGGCAAGGTGGTGAAGGAGGCAGGGGATATCCACGGCATGTGGAATTATTCCAAGCTGTGCTATAACACCAAATATCCCTGGGAAGCTGCCGCAACGCCTAAAGAGGGGGTGGAAAGCCAGCAGTATGTGCTCTATGATACGCTGACGCAGGCTTATGAAAGGTGCAATGTGACTTTCTGGAACGGAATGCGGGACGGTGTGCTTTACCGGAGGCAGTTTTTCCATTACGATACCAAGACGGAAACCCATTGGATGCAGGCGTTGAACCTGGCGGATTTTGCGGTTCCCTGCGGGATCATCCGGGTGGACTGGCTGCGGCTGTTTCGGCAGACGGTGGAATTGACCCTGGGCGCATACGGCTTTCCGGATAACGGCACGCAGGTGCGGCGTTTGGAAAACGGTAGGGCGAAAGCAATCGTGTTGAAAGGGAGGGATTTTACGGGAAGGGAGAAACAGCTGGCGATGACTGTCTACGACGGCTGGGACGAACTGGAGCTTGTGCACCGTAGCAAAACCAACCCGGATTCGGAGCATTCAATTGTGGTGTTTGCCAAAACATCCCGGAAGAAGCATTACGGGAACGAGCCCCATATTCTGGTTTCACAGGTGATCACGAAGGAGAGCGCAAAGGACTTTTCGGAGGAGGAGATTTTCCCCATTGCTTCCGTCTCCTATACGGATCCGGAGGGACGCGGCGGGTACGGTCCGGTAAGAGTGGCCCTCAAAGACGGCACACAGCGCTGCATTGACTTTTCCGGCATGGAAGGGCGGCTGATGCTGTAGGGCAGATAGGACGACCGCGCATCCGGTAGGTTTGCCGGAAAACCCGGGCGGTGTGCCTGCAGGCTGGGGATGGGAATTTGGCGGCAGGGCAGCCCCCTTACCGGGCAGCCGCATCCTTACGCATGTATACATGTAAAACGGGGAACTTCACCAAAACGCCGTCCCATTCCAAGCGACCGGAAAGCGCGGAAACTCGCTGCGCTCAAACAGTCCGCGCTTTCCGGTCGGAATGGAACGGCGTTTTGGGAAATTCCACTGTTTTACATGTCACCATGCGTAAGGATGCGGCTGCCCGGTAAGGGGGCTGCCCTGCCGCCAAATTCCCATCCCCAGCCTGCAGGTGCGCCGCCCGGGCTCATGGCCTGTGACAAGTTATAATTTGACGGTTGTAGTACAAGATTTTACATGGAGACAGGCAAAGGAGTATGATAAACTAAACTTGCATGAAGGACATGCGTTTGCCGGACAAAGGTTAATGGATCCGGTATAGGGCGAATCAAAGCCGGTTTATTTGGTATTGTGGAGCGTACAATAACCAATCAAAGGGGGTATGGCGATGCGGTATTTGGAGATTACGAAGGAGTCCTTGGGCGAGGGGACGAAGCTTTTGGGACAGGACGCTACGGGGGTGCGCCTCTTGCTGCCGGCGGCGGGAGGGGGACTTTTGCTGCCGGAACTGCTGACATGCAAGGAACGGTACCTGACGTTTTTTTTGACGGTGGAGGAAGCGCACAGCATGGCGTTTAATCTGCAGTTTTGGGCAGAAGGGGAGGAAGGGAAGGAGAAGGCGTCCTTTACGACCCGTTTTGGCATTCTGGGGAATGTCCGGGCAAAGATTTGTCTGGATTTGTCCCTGACGGACGCGCATCTTTTATTTCCCGAGGCCAGCGTGGGGCAGCAGAAGGTGGTCTGCCACGGCAGAAGGATTGAGCGGGAAGAAATGGTGCGGGCAGAACTGGTGGGACTGCCTTGTTTTCATGATGTGACGGTGAAGATTGAGGAACTTGCCCTGACGGATAGCTATCCGGAGGAGTTTCCGGTTGCGGACGAGAAGCTGGTGGACGAACTGGGGCAGAACCGCAAGAAGGAGTGGCCGGGAAAGCTGCACGGCGCAGGGGCGGTGAAAGAAGCGTTAAACCGCCAGCTTTTGCAGACGCAGAAAGGCTATCCTTTTGAGGACTGGACGGAATACGGAGGGTTTAAGGGCAAGAAACTGCGGGAGGGAACCGGATTTTTTGCAAGCTGTAAGGAAAACGGGAGATGGTGGCTGACGGATCCGCAAGGGTATGCGTTTTTAGATCGGAAGAGCGTCGTGTAGGGAAAGAGTG
>CARDPF010000100.1:6101-10464 GCA_948960675.1 uncultured Eisenbergiella sp. | reverse complement strand
TGCACACCTCAAACCTTTTTTTACCTGTGCTGTTATCCCCGAAATCCCGCTCCTGGATTCTGATCCTGTGTTTTATCACGGTTACAACCGGCCTGCTTTCTTCCATCATCCGTTTTCCCTTTCATCCACGCTTCGCCCGTGGCGAACAGGTCCGCATCCCGTTGCCATCACAATTCCTCCTCGTCACATTCTTTTGATGTCAAACTCTGACAATCTCCGCAGTAATTTCCATTTCCCGAACATTCTTCCTGCTCATGCTCAAAAACATCCGCTAATTTCTTGTCGTACCATTCGCAATATGTTATTTGCATCCTCTTCCCTCCTGTTTTTCACCGCCGTTCAAATGCCCGTAGGTTCAATGTGACCTTTGCAAGCCCTCCCGAATAAATCTCCCCGACTGCTGCCCGCAGGATACCCACAATGCCCTTGCCGATTCTTTTCTCCGGTGCAGCATCCTCAATAAAAAGGACGGAAACATTTTTCAACGCTTTTTCTTTCTGATACTCGACCGCCTCCGGACACTGGCACAACATCGTCGCCTTTTCCTCTGCCTGTGGCTTTGTCAGTTTTCCATCTGCCCGCAGAATCTACACGGTGCAGGCATCCCCAAAAAATTCCGGCAGGATTTTGGTTTTATGGTTTATAACGGTTACAACCGTCCTGCTTTCTTCCATTATCCGTTCCCCCTTCCATCCCCGCTTCGCCCGTGGCGAACAGGTCTGCATGCTGTATGCACCACCGCGTCCCTTTGCGGTCCTCCACCAGCACATGGTGCGTATACTGTTTCACCACCCGTACCGTAACCTTTTCCCATTCGCCCCGCTCTTTTTCGCCGGTTGTATAGCTTTTTTTCACGGCCACCAGCCTGTCCCCCGGCCTTAACCTTACCGGCGCCCTCATTCCCCCACCCCTTCCAGCCACGAAAACCCATCCCCCGGTTCCGCCCTGCCGCCGGTGGCATTTTCCTGTCCCTGCCCATGCCTGCTGCCTTTTGCAGGATCCATCCACCCGTATTTTTTGTATGTAACGGATTCCCGCGTCCATCCGGGGTACATCCCGCGCATGTATTCCTCCAGCATCCCGACCATTTCCGGCCCCAGCCCCCTGTTGCCATTGTCCATCATGGCATGGTGCCAGCTGCACCCGCAGACACCGTTCTGCTCCACCCCCATGCCCATCCGGGAGCGGGGTACGATGTGCATGACCTCCCTGGCCCCGCACATCCCCTGCGGGGCCGGGTGGTATCCCCGCAGGCAGAAAAAGCATGCGTCCCCGTCCCTCCTGTATATCGCTTCACGCGCCTTTTTGGTATACTCCGTGCAGTGTGCCGGTTTCCTTTTTCCCCGGATCCCCATTTCACGCACCCCGCTTCATTTCGGGCAGTTCCATTTTTTCCAGTTCCCGCAGGAGCATGGATTCCTGCGTCCCCGCCTCCGGCAGGCCGTACAGCCCTGCCAGCAGCATGCACCGGTCCCCCTGCCACAGGGCCATGCCGCCTTTTATGCATGCACCCCCCGGCGCCGATTCCAGTTCCGCGTCTATTGCCCCCGGATCAACAAACTGGACAAAAACGTCATCCACCATGCTGATTTTCCAGGATCCCCATTCCTGCAGGAGGCGGAGTTTCCTCCCCCCGCATTCCAGCGTGACCGACGTGGCTTTCACGTCCTCTGCGCCGCCATCCCAAAAAATGCCTGCGCTGCTGATTTCCACGTTGTCCGGGCTGTAATCGTTTTCCAGGCCCTTACCGGCCACAAACGCCCTTCCATCCCCCGGCATTTCGCCCGTTAATTCAATGACCGCCGCCAGCGCCTTTTTCGGGAACACGGCCTTTTCTATCCATGCGGCCCACGTGCCGCATCCTATGTACCACCTGTCCCCCATGTCCGCCACGTTCAGGTTATGCGTTTTCCAGGCGTTTGTTACCATTTTTTTGAATACCTGTGTGTTTAAAAACATGTTCCCCTCCTTCTTCACCTGTCATAATGTTAAATGTAGATTTTCCCGGTTTCCGTCCCAATCAGGGGCATTTCCCCTGCTTTCCCGTTCCCGTCCGGGCTGTCATAATGTTTACGCAGTTCCCCCTGCATCCATTTCCGGTACCGGTGGCTTTCCCCGCATGCAAACACAAGGTGCGGGCGCATCCTTTCCTCCAGCTGCCCCCACAGCCGCGCATGGCGCACCGGCCGGCCTTTTGCGGTTACCCACCCGTTTCCCGCCCATGTGTCCAGCCACCCGTTTTCCACGGCACACCGGACCGTCCTGCAGGATGTGTACAAATCCACCACGCTGGATGCCCGCATCCGCCCGAATGCCTTTACTGCTGCCAGCAGCACCAGTTCCGTTTCCTTGCAGTCCGTCCATTCCCCGCAGGACTGCCTTGTCACCGGGCGCCCGCCGCGGGAAACATATTCCAACAGGTACATGTAGCGGCCGCCATGCTGGGACGGGCCATGGATGTCCGTCTCTATGTAGATGTTCACCTCCGGGCTTTCCTGCATTTTTTATCCTCCCCCTCCTTCCTGGCAATCCTCCTGGTCCGGTACATGATGTATGTACGGTACGGGTAGCCGGTGACCGGGTTCCTCCCTTCGCGCAGGGATTCCCCGTCAAGGTAAAAACCCTTTGGCACCCTTATTTTTTTCCCCTCCCATGTCCCCCAGTGCCTGTATTCCTTTTTTCCCGGCTCCGGCAGCGGCATGTTGCGGGAGGTGCTGAAATCCGTTTCCTTCAGGCGCGGGTCCGTTTCGGGTGTTTTGGTGATGTATGCGGCCAGTTCCGCGAATTCGCCCTTTGTGTACAGCAGCTTATTGGATGTGTGGCCGTGTTTCCATGCCGATGCGATTATGATGTCGGTGTCCGGGATCCTGTTTATGATGATGTGTATGTGCCACCCGTTTTTTTTCCCGGCCTCTATGTTGCGCATCCACCGCAGGGCTGCCCCGCGCTTTTTGTACTGCTTCCGGACTTCTTCCAAAAATCCGCTGAAATGCCGCCCTGCCTCCTGCATGTCCCCCGGGCGCTCCCCCCTGCCGTATGTGAGGGTTGTGAAGTAATCGTCTTTGTCAAAATACATCCACAGCCGGTGGCGTGCCCTCCGCTCCTTGTTCCACTGGTTTACCCTCTTCACCTGTTCCGGGGTCGGCTTTGCTTTTTTCCGCCTTTCCTGCCCCGGCGCACCATACCTTGCAGAGTGGTACTCCTGTACCTCCACCGCATTCCGAAACCTGTATGTCTTCTTTGTGTACATCCCCCACCCCGTCCTATCCTTAATACGTTTATCGAGCAGGAAAAGCGGCTAAAACCGCAGTTTCCGCTTGCTTTTCTTCCGCCGGTATGGTACAATGTTTTTGGTTGATGTGTACCGTCTCCGGACGGAAGGGAATGGGTTTTATCCCATTCCCTTTTCATTTGCCCCTTCCGGCGGCAATCCCCCTCACGCTTACCATTTCCATTACCTTTACCACGGTTTCCTCCGGGAACCGGCCGGGCGCGAGTACCACGCCCCTTTCCCCACGGTCCCCGAACAGGTATGTACATTCCTTTTCCGTCATTTCAAGGAAATTTGCCACATCCATTGCAGTGTCATACCTGTATTTTGCCTGCGCCCACTGGCGCCCTTTTGCAAGTTCCACGAACTCCTGCGCAAACCTTTCCAGCTTGTCCATCACCTGTTTTCCTTCAAGCATTCCTGTCCCTTTCCACCACAATCCGGTTCCGCTGCGGGAACGCCGCGCGTTCCGTCTCTTCCAGCGCACGCTTCAGGCTGATCCCCCTGTTTATGTTTTCCTCCATCTTCTGCCGCAGGAGGTCCCGGAGCCGCAGCACCTGTTCCCTCCCCACTGCCACCCACTGGTTTTCCCCATGCCTTACCACAATGGCATCCGGGTATACCTCCTGTATGCGCGGCATCGTCCTGTCCACCAGGCCTTCATCCGCCACCTGGCATGGGTTTTTCCCGGACTGCCGGATTTTCCGGAGCATGTACCCCGTTTCCCTCACGGACCCTGCGTCCATCCTGCCGTCCAGCATCCCCCTGTACCCCTCTTCCCAATAGGCGGCTTCATCCAGCCCCCGCAGGGATTCCAGTTCCTGCTCCACCGCATTTAGTTCCGGGCCACGGTTTTGTCCGGCTTCCGCGCACGCAAGGAGGTAACGCCTCCTTTCGATCAGGTCCATGACCTGGTTTCCCGCACTTCCCATTACATCCCCTTCCCCCGCGCAGTAATTGCGGCCCCGGCCACGCAGGCTGCATAAAGTACCACCAGCGCTGCCCGTATGTACACCATGCCTTCCCCTTCCAGCGCTGCGGCCCCGGCCGCCGCCAATGATGCGGCGGCCATAAGCTTGTCCACCCTGTCAA
>CARDPF010000100.1:0-6091 GCA_948960675.1 uncultured Eisenbergiella sp. | reverse complement strand
ACTTATCCTTCCTCCTTTCCCCTGCCATCCTGCACAGTAGGTTTTACTGCCTGTCCCACCTTCCCGGCTTACGCCGGTTTATCCTCTGCTCCTTTTTCCGGCAGGACAGGCCCTTTTATGACACCGGCCTTAATTTTGTAATAAACATTCACCAACGCCTCTGTCATACGTATATCTGCCCCCTCGGTGACCTCCACGATACATTTAATTTCCTTTTCTTTCTTTTTTGCCACCTGTGTCCACCTCCTCTGTTGAGTTTATGACTGCAGGCTTGTACTTGTTTCCTTTTAATCCGGGATGACCGCCGCCCCCAGCTGCGCGATGACGGACAGGGTTTTGAGTTTTTCATCACTTCCCTGCTTATCTATAAGTCCGTCCAATTCCCTGATCCTCCTTAAGATGATTTCCATGGCTTCCATTTTGACATCCAGACACCTTTTGCTGTACAAATAGGCTTTTTCCTGTTGTGTCATGTTCCCCTGCCTTTCCATCTGCTTGGTGCTTTCATTTTGCCCTTTTGTTTGCTCCATTCTGATCTCCTTTCCCTGTATGTGCTTCTATGCAAGCCGGGCAACACACCCTTTCTCTTATACTCCCATATATGGGCGTATTGCTTTTTTATATCCCCTTATGTATACTTTAATAAAATACTAATGAAGGAGGTTCTCCCATGGCACTCATATTTGCAATCCTTGCTATTTTCTTAATTTTTGTTATCATTATTGCTATTGCATCAAAACAATCCTCAAAACCCACTTATACTTATAACAGTTATGAATCAGAAACCTCATATAGGTCTGACAGTTACAATCGAAAGCCCAAAATCAGCGCTGATGTCAGTGAAGACTTTTATGAATCTATTCAGGAATATTGTCATCAACATTCCATATCTGTTGCCGCACTAATACGATCCGCAGTCGAATCCTATATTGGCTCTGCCGCCATTTCCTCAAGTGTTGCCATTTCAAAATCTGCTTCGAAAAAGTCAGCTATTATACACCCTGACGGTTCCTGGGAATGTCCTATATGCGGGTCATTAAATGCCAGTTATGTTGGTACCTGCTCTTGTGGCGGAACCAAGGATTCTGCTCCAAAACCCGTCTCCCGGAAACCCAGCTATATAAGAAAAGACGGCTCATGGAAATGTCCTAAATGCGGTAACATTAACGCCAGCTATGTTGGTTCCTGCTCCTGTGGCAAAACCAAAGAATAACTTTCTTTCTGCCCAGCCTATGCAGGCTGGGCGTTTTCTGCTCTCTCTTCTTTCCCCAACGAAAATCCTATCAACACGCCTAATGCGATCTTTTTCTTTTCTTCCGGCATGTTCTGCAGGATTTCCATTATGAATTCACTTGCGTCCTGCTTTTTCCCTTGCATCGTTTCTGTCAATTTCATCACCTCCTTGTTTCCTATGACCCCATTATATGTGACTATGACCACTTTGTCAACATTATTTTGTTGACTATGACCACTTTTTGTGATACTCTCAAATTTAGAAAGGAGTGATATAATTGAACAGCCGGTTAAAAGAATTACGCATTGAATTGGGATTAACTTTAGAGGAATTTGGAAAGAAAGTCGGCGTCACACGCTCCGCCATTGGTCGAATCGAAAAAGGCGACCGTGCTCTCACCGAACAAATGATTCTTTTGATATGTAGGGAATTTCGTGTAAACTATTTTTGGTTGACTGAAGGAAAAGGAGAAATGTTCACCGGAACTCCCGAGACCATAGTTGATGAAATAGCAGAAGATTATCATTTGGATGATTTAGACAGGAAAATTATAGAAAAATATCTTGATCTTTCCCCCGAAAACCGTGCGGTTATCAAAGACTATTTCAAAAGAGTTTTTACATAAAAGGGCACGGGTTAACCCCCTGCCCTTTTGATAAAAAACATATGCACATAATCGAATATTTTCTTTAAATATTCACTATTGCTTATTTCGTTCAGCATTCTAACAATGAGTTCCTTCCTCTCTTTATCACTCATATGTACTACCTCCCGTTCTGGAAATTACACATACCCATATCTGGGAATATACTGTGCTATTTTCATTCCTCCTGCTGATACATTAATTATAGCAGTTATTACCGAATTTGGTACTACTATTTTAAGCAGCAAACCCATCCGCTTCCTGATTTCAGGCTATTTTTTGTACATTTTGCCAGTTTGCCTTACCACTCATGACACACTTCTGTCATGAGTGGTCGGAAAATCAGGGAAAAACAGGCTTCCAGACTTTCGCAATGGGGAAATTTCGTCATGTGTCGTTTGACAGATTGCTTTATTATCATTTTTCGATTATTTCCACCCACCTCCCCCATCTGAAATTATATATATTTTATATAAATTAAATAATTTCTCTTGACATTATATAAATTATATAATATAATAAGATTGTAAGGGGGAAGCCATGAAAGGAAAAGAACTTGTGAAGCTGCTACAAAAAAATGGATGGATTTTAAAACGTACAAAAGGAAGCCATCACATCATGGAGAAGAATGGGCATTCGATATCTGTTCCGGTTCACAATACAGACATCCAAAAAGGCCTTCTCCACGCAATCATGAAGGAGGCGGGGTTGAAATGAAGCCCCGTTTCCCAAAACCAAAAAGAAAAGGAGTTAAACGCCATGACGAAAGTTTATCCCGCAATTATTCACGATGAAGACGGCGGCCATTGGATGGAATTTCCTGATCTCCCAGGATGCTTTACGAATGGAAGCACATTAGAAGAAACCATGGAAATGGCCAAAGAAGCGTTAGGCCTGTACCTTGTCAACCTTGAAGAAAACGGCCAGGCAATTCCTTCCCCCTCCAATATTGCTGACATTTCGGCCGGGGAAGGGCATACGACTTATGTGGCCACGGATGTGAATGCATACCGCCGTGATACAAGGGCGGTAAAAAAAATGTTATCCATCCCTGCATGGCTTGCAAAAGAAGCCGAAGCAAGGAACATCAGCTTATCAAAAGTTTTGCAGGATGCCTTATTGGCAAAAGTACAATCTTTATGACCGGCAGCAAGGGAAGGGCGTACGGCTTATGTTACCTGTATTTATCTGCAGCAACAGTGAAAATAACCTCGCGATCTACCGTGAGGTTGTGCGCATCTACATGGACAATCACCGCATCACCGGCATCCGGATCGTTTGTTGTACATCTGACCCGGATGCCGTTTCCAGCACTGCCCTCTCCCATGACGGCCCCTCCCTTTACATTTTAGACATTTTTGAGGGGGGATGGGACAACCTTTCTTTTGCGGCCGTGGTCAGGAAACACGATCCTCGCGCATATATTATACTGTTTTCCAGTGATTCGGGTTGTACGTCAGATGCCGTTTTCCACCACACGGAACCGCTTGCCTGTATCTATAAAGGTGATCCTGACACTGTGGAACAATTGTATGTAGCGCTTAGCACCGCATACCGGTCGCACCTGTCTGTCTCGGCCAAAATGCACGGAATTGAATGCCTGCAGCTTCTGCACCCTGATAACGGGGCCTCCATCCCCCTCCGGGATATATGCTATGTCACCTCCTCCGGGACTGCCCATTTTGTTTTGGTCGTCACGGAAAAGGAAAACGTCAAGTTCAGGTGCAGCCTCAACGAAATTTCCCAGCAACTCGGTTCTTCCTTTGTCAGGTGTCACAGGATGTTTATCGTTAATGCCGCCCATATTGCTTCCATTGACAGGGCGAATCTGTCCATAACCATGGACAACGGCGTTTCCGTCCCATGCTCGCGCAGGCTGACCAAAAAGATCCTGTTCCACTCCAAACCATCATAAACCAGAAAGGACACTGTAAAATATGGTCATAGGCATTTACCCACGCAAATCCGTCTACCGTGACAACAGCGATTCTGTACAGGTACAGGTGCAGCTATGCAAGGACTACGCTTCCATTGTCTTTAAAGGGCAGAATCTGGACTTCCGGATATATGACAGGGACGAAGGTTTCTCCGGAAAAAACATGAACCGACCCAGCTTCCGTGAATTGATGGCAGATGTTAAGGCCGGGGAACTGGATGCGGTTGTTGTCTACAAGCTTGACCGAATCAGCCGGAATGTACGTGAATTCTCTTCCATGTACGAAATATTCCAGCAGCACAACGTTTCCTTTGTTTCCGTGAAGGAATCTTTTGACACTTCCACCCCCATGGGGCGCACTGTCATGTACATCCTTGCTGCGTTTGCACAGCTGGAACGGGAAAACACTTCGGAGCGTGTTGCCGACAGCATGCTTTCCCTTGGTATTTCCGGAAAATGGACCGGCGGGAAGCTTCCTTCCGGTATGACTTCCATCCGGAAGCAGATCGGCGGCAAAGAACATTCCTACCTTGTTGTTGACCCGGAAACCATCCCGCGCGTCAAGATGCTCTACAGCCTAATCCTGCAGGGGAACACCATTACAAAAGTCGAACGTTACTGCCGCGATCACGGCATCCGCAGCCAAACCGGAAAATTTTTAAATACCTCCCAGATACATAACATCATCACCAACCCTGTATATTGCCAGAACAGCCGGGAAGCATACGATTATTTTCTTTCCCTTGGCTGCAGGATGCCGGATCCATCCCTGTTTGACGGTGAACACGGCCTTATCGCCTATGGGAGGACACAGACTGCTACATCTGCCCAGAAAGTGCAGGAAAAGTCTAACTGGACAATATCCATTGGCATCCACGAACCGGTCATGTCCTCCGCTGACTGGATCGCCGCGCAAAAACGCCTTGGCGTCAACAAAATGTACCACTCTGCCAAACACGATATCGGAATCCTCAAAGGCGTCCTGCGCTGTTCCTGCGGATCCCGCATGGACATCCGGACATACCAGAAAAACGGGATCATGTTTTCGTATTACTATTGCCGCACAATGGCCCGGCAGGGCAGGAAGTCCTGCGACTCCGATTATGTCCGGGTGGATAAGGTTGATTCCGCTTTTCTGGATCACCTCCGGTCGCTCCGTTTGAATCCTTCCGGCATCCGCCTCCAGAAAGCAGCCCCCAGCACTTTTGACGCCGATACAATCCGTGCAGAACTCAAGGAAACCGAAAGATCGATCTCAAACCTTACCGATGCCCTGACACAGGCTTTGGATACTCCTGCTGCCGCCTACATCATTTCCCGGATCAGCGAATTAGACAAACAAAAACATGCGCTTGAGTCCGACCTCCGGCAGGCCGCCAAGCAGCTGCAGGAAAGCCTGTCTGAACAGGAAAGCGAAAAATCGATCTATGAAAGCATTTGCCACCTCCTTGACCATTTTGACCAGATTGATTATCCCGGAAAACTCGAGATCATCCGTAACACCATAAAAGACTGTGTTCTTGACCACGAAACCCTGCGCATCACTTTTTGATGCACAGGGTTTCATGGTTCAATATTTTATCCATATCGGTAATAGCCGATAAATAAATGATAGAATAATTGTGCAAAAATTCCATTTTATTTTTCTCTTTTTTGACGTATACTTTTGTTACAGGGGGGATAGGCTATGTATATAATAGGTCTTGTAGGGCCATTCGGGAGCGGATGTTCGTATGTTGGGCGTTGGATTGAAAAGCATAAAAATTACAAGTATATTTCCCTATCCAACGAGTTAAAAAATTTATTCAAAGAACAATATCCAAGAAAAAAGGCCACGCGCAAGGACTTGCAGAATTTTGGGAATATTATCCGAAAAGAACACGGCAATGATTATTTATCCCATCTTGCTTTTAAAGAAATCGAAAAGGAAGGAAACTGCAACTACGTCGTCGATAGCATACGGAATCCTGCAGAAATTGAATTTTTCCAAAAACATCATGCTAAATTTTTTCTCTTCGGCATTTTTGCCGATCCGGATGAACGATGGAAGCGGGTAAAAAAAGTATATGATGACGATAGGCGAGCGTTTAAAGCTGACGATGAGCGCGATAGCGGTGAAAAATGTCCCTATGGTCAAAGAGTTACTGACTCTTTTCGGATGTCAGACATCATTATTTTGAATAATAAAAATATTGTACCAGGGAACGAAAATGAGAGCCTTTTCGAAGCAGAATTAAAAGATGCCATTGATTTAATTGAGGGAAATATGCCTTTCAGG
>CARDPF010000099.1 GCA_948960675.1 uncultured Eisenbergiella sp. | reverse complement strand
AGCGGTACTTATCCACCTGTCCCCGGTAATATTTACTGCGGTCCGTTCCCTTCTCCCTAAAAATCTCCGCCCTCTCCACATAAGCAGCGTCCCGGATCAGCAACGCGCCGCCCTCGCCCATGCTGTAATTTTTGGTCTCATGGAAGCTATAGCACCCGAAATGCCCGATGGTTCCCAGCGGTTTTCCTTTGTAGGAGGCCATCACCCCCTGCGCCGCGTCCTCAATGACGAACAGGTTATGGCGCTTTGCAATCTCCAAAATCGTGTCCATCTCACAGGCCACCCCGGCATAATGCACCGGTACAATAGCCTTTGTCCTCTCCGTAACGGCGGCCTCAATCAATTTTTCGTCAATATTCATGGTGTCCGGGCGTATATCCACAAACACGGGAACCGCGCCCCGCAGCACAAACGCATTGGCCGTGGACACAAAAGTATAGGAAGGCATAATCACCTCGTCCCCCGGCCCAATATCTAAAAGCAGGGCTGCCAGTTCCAGCGCGTGGGTGCAGGAGGTGGTCATCAGGCACTTGGCCGTGCCGGTGCGTTCTTCAAACCACGCACTTGCCTTTGCCGTAAATGCCCCGTCCCCGCAGATTTTTTTATTCTCCACAGCCTGCCGGATATAATCGTATTCCTTTCCGGTAAAAGGTGGTACGTTGAACCGGATTTTCTCATGCCCGGTAAAGGGCAGCTTATTTGCGTTTTTCAATCCTTTTCCTCTCTTTCTGTCGTCTCGGCCTGACCCTGGCTGATCTGCCAGTAAATCTGATAGGTGCCGTTATCCAGAGCCGTCCCATAACCGTATTCTTCCATAAAGTCCTGCAGCAGCTCCCATTTGGCGCTTTCCTGCCCATCCTCAAAATCCACATTGGAAGGGTTGATCATTATCAGCGGAAGTCCATGGTTTTTATACCGCACTCCCTCCAAATCCTGCCGCATCGTCCCTACCGGATAAGTATTCATGTCCGGCCAGTCATGGGAGAGTTCAGACGGCATATCAAACAGCCAACCAAACCCGGGCACATCCCCGAAGGTAATCACAGTCTGGATCCCCTGTACATTTTGGTTGACAAAATCCACCACATCCTGCAATGACTCCGCATTAGCCGCATTGGTTCTCACACCGGCCAGCTTCCGGTTTCCATGGACACGGCTGTCCCTTTTTTGTCCGTCGATGCTGTCCCTAAACACTGCATGGGTTCCAAACCCCAGACTCTGCACCAAAAGCACCGCCGCCACAAAAATGCACATCGCCCGTATGGGAAACGCTTCCACTTTGCGCCGCAGGGTCAAGTACACCCGGTAGCCCAGCCAAAATGTCACCGGAGCTGCCAAAAACAAATTGTTCATATTCGGGTACGTCTCATTGTTACTGCCAATGGGCGTAATGAGAATCACCAACAGTACCAGCAGCGCCAGCAGCTTATCCCGCCGGAAAATCACCGGATTGAAAAGCGCCCACAGACACAGCCCGATGGCCGCGTACAGCAGCACCATGCACCACTGAAAAACGCTCCAGTAAAACGCGTACTGGAAGTTAAACATCCCCCGGCCCCACAGCAGGCGCAGCAAAACCGGAAGCATACATAAGTAGACGCCCATTTTCCATTTTTCAAACCGACCCGGCGCGATCAAAAACATCACCACACCCATGGCTGCGGCCGCCAACAGCAAAAACACCCATTTCAGGGAAACCAGATACGCCCCTGCGATAGCGCCGACCATGGAAAGAGGCGAATAAGTCGCATCCGTGGCGCCATATCCGGACAACCCCGCCAACATCTGCCCATAGGCATCCGTACCAAACTGCAGGCAGACTGCGGCATAGCCGATGGCAAACGCTGCCAAAAAGCCTGCCACACAGGCCGCCACATCCTTCCCGATTTCCCCCGCCGTTTTTTTCTTGATCCGTCCGTAATAAAATACCGCAACAATCAATCCGCATTCCAGTATGTTGGGAAGCCTTGTCAGCGTGCTCATTCCCAAAAACACCCCGGCCAGCGCCAGCAGTAGGTGCCTTCTCCAGACCAGTCCCCGGTACAGCGTAACGCTGCCGCACAAAAACAGGAAAAACGTGAGATAATTGTACAGGCTGGTGGTGGGAATCCAGCACAGGCTCACCGCCACTACCTCGCCCAAAAAAGCAATCCACGCAGGCATCTTTCCCTTCAGAAAGTAATAGGAAAGCAGCGCCATGGCGCTCACCAAAAGTCCCGTGTAAAACCGTATACCGATCAGCGTATCCCCAAAGGGCAGGCGCATCAAAAACGCGCCCAACACATTTGCCAGATAGGTCGCCACCGTCCACTCCCGTCCCGCATGCGGAAAAAACCGGAAATTCACAAGACCGTAGCAGGAATCCGTCAGATCAATGCCCAGCCCGATTTTTCCCAGCGGATACAACAGCAGCACCAGCGGAAATATATAATTTACGGCTATCTTTTTGCATCGCCTCTTCATATCCATACCCCATATCATCATTGTTGCCCTTTTGCAGCGGTTCAGGCTTTCTTTTAGCCGCTGTCCCCACCCGGAAGCCCCTTCTTTGCCGCAAAGAGCCGACTGGCCCGGTTAAAAATCAGCCCCCTTACCTTGTCAATCCCAATGCAGATCCAAAATACCGCCGACACGTGCAAAAGCAGCCGCAGCGGATACACCAGCAGTAAACCCAAGCCGCTGACCCAGCCGTACCAGCGCACCGCCACGTCCTCCTGCCCATGAATCAGATACACCCCGAACACGGCGGGACTGACAAACCGGATAAAACCGGCAGCCCTTCCCTCCCCGATATGCATATGCCAAAAAGCCGAAAATAATCCCAACGCGCCTGTCAGGTTCAATAGATAATTATAGTGAAACGGGACACTCCGATAGTAGGTAAGGGGCAGCCCGTTTTCATCCAAAACCATGATAAGCAGTTCCACCCCCGCTGTCAGGGCAGCCGATCCCAAATAGAGCGCCAGCCCCCTGCCTGTATTTTTCAAAGCCCCAAACCCGAATCTGCGCAGATACCCGCCCGCCAGATACAGCACCATAAACCATCCGAAATCGTAACCATACCGGTCCGTGGCAAACTGCAGCGGGCTCAACGTCTTTCCGATGCTAAAAAATACCAGAAGCGCCAAGAGCGCCTGCAAAAACGCCTTTTTATCCAGCCGCTGCACTGCTGCATTCAAAAAAGGGGTAAAAAGCAATAAAACCACATATGCAGTGACAAACCAATAATGTCCGGATTGTACCGGAAAAATACTATTCCAAATATGATAAACCGAAAAAACCTCCGAAAAAGACAATACGCCGCAAACCGCCAGCACAGGCGGAAGTAAAACCGTGTAGAACAGCGTCTGTGCCAGCACCCGTCCCACCCTGCGCAGGCAAAAGGATCCTGCCGACAAAAAATATCCGCTGATGAGCATATAAACATTCACCGCCACAATGCAAAGCGACTCAGCCACCACATATCCCACATCAAACGCATGCACGCCGTTTCCCGGCACGGGCTCGATCGTGGCAGTCAGATAGTGCATAACCACCACCATGAACATGGCTATGATCCGAAGCAATTCTATATTGGCCTGCCGCGCGGTCTTCCCCATCCGCTCTCCCTTCCGCAGTCATTCCTGCGCCATTTTCCCCTTCCCGTGTTCAGCGTTCCCGGGAAATCTCCCCGTGTTCCACACGGTACACGATATCGCATTTCTCAATGGTCTGCAGGCGGTGGGCGATGATCACCAGCGTTTTATGCCCGTGCAGACTGTTGATGGATTCCATAATCGCACTTTCCGTTTCATTATCCAGGGCGCTGGTGGCTTCGTCCAGCACCAGCACCTCCGGATCCTCAAACAGGGCCCTGGCAATCCCGATACGCTGCCGCTGCCCGCCGGAAATCCGGATCCCCCTCTCGCCGATCCCGGTGTCCAGTCCCTCCGGCAGCCCGCGCACAAACGTATCCAGGCTGGCCTTTTTCAAAGCCTCCCACACCTTTTCGTCGTCAATGTCCTCGTCCGCATAACCGAACGCCACATTCTTGCGGATGGTGGAATCAATCATAAAAATTGTCTGGGGAATATAACCGATATTTTTCAGCCAGCCCTCATAGTGTTCCCGCACCTCCGTGCCGTCCGCTAAAATCTGCCCCTGCGCAATCTCCAAAAGCCCCAGCATAATGTCCACAATCGTGGTCTTGCCCGCACCGGAGGTTCCCACAATCCCTACCGACGCCCCCACCGGAATCTCCATGTGGGCATGGTCAAAAATGAGCGCCTCCGAATTCGGATACCGGTAAACGATATCATCCAGCACAATCTTTTCCCGCACCGAAAGCTTTTCCACTTCCTTTTTCCTGCGGTAAACCTCCATGTCATAGACCATGTCCTTATCATGGATTTCGTCCTGCAAATCGTCCGACACTCCCATGAAAAACGGTTCAAAATAGGAAATCTGGGTCAGGTAATTGTTAATCCGGTTGGCAGAAGGCAAAAGACGCATGGCTGCAATCGCAAAAACCCCGATCTGCTCCACCATATCCACCATACTCGCACCGGACAAAATCATAATAATCAGATATAAAATCAGCCCGGCCATGCACACCGTCTCGATAAGCAGACGGGGTGTAGCGTTAAAAATATTATATTTCTGTACGGCGTTGACATACCCCTGCCCGCATTTGCCGTACTCCACAATAAAATAATTTTCCTTGTTGGCAATCTTGATTTCCTTGATTCCCATGACGGCTTCCTCGATCCACTTGTACAAGCCGCTGTAATAATCCTGGTTCTGCTGTCCCACCCGGTACATGATCGGCTTGAGCACGCATTTGATCACCACAAGAACGACCACCAGCAGGGCGGCAATGGTCAAAATCATCTGCGGCGCCTTCACCACCAGCACGGACACCAGAAACACAAAAATGATGATCTCGCTGGCCAGCTGCAGACTGGCCAGCACCAGCCCGTACATATTGTTCACGTCCGAGGTAATCATCCGCTGGATCACGGAGGTATCCGCATTTAAATAGTATTCGTAAGGACGCTTCATAAAATTAATCATCATGCGCTGGGACGTCTCAAACTGGTTCGTGTACACAAACCGCAGCTGTACCACATTCTGAAAATACAGGAAAATGTTTTTCAGCACAAAGCCCACAATGATCAGGCACAAAATCAGCACCGTAAACTGCACCGCACTTCCAAGCCCGGTCAGCCGGTACGCCCGCGCCACAATGCCGTCCCCTTCCAGACTCTCCGGCTCCATAATCACCTGAATTGCGGGAAGCACCATGGTGATGCTGGCCGTCTCCAGCGCCGCGCCGACGATCATCAGAACCAGAATCTGCACCATCTTCCATTTCTGTTTCCGGTTCATCAGAACCATCATTTTATCCCAAATTTTCTTCATATCCTGCCTTTCCCGGCAACCGGTCAAAAAATCTGCTCGTTAAACCTGTGCTCCTCGGGGTTTTCATATTTGTCCATAAAATCGTCGCCCAAAAACACCTTTTCCTTCGCAAAATGGATGGAATCCGGCACCGTATACACGGAAACCACCTTTTCAAATTCCAGTCCCTCCACAAAGTTCAAAATCTCCATGGGAAATTTTCCGTCCAGCACGATATGCTGCGGAAAAATCTCCCGGTAATCCAGCGCATCCCTCGGGTGCGGTTTGATCAGCACCTGCGCGTCCTGCCCGTACTGCGCAATGATATCCTTAAAAATCCGCTCCCGCACGGAAAGGCTGCACAAAGGCTCCGATAAAACCAGCACCTTCCTCTCGTGATGATCCCCGGCAGAAAGCTGCTCTAACAGACCGTCCATGTCCTCCATAAAAATCCGCAGAATGACGTTCTTATCCGCCTGCGTCAGCCGCCGCACCAATACCTCCCGGGGCTGTTCAATGTATTTCGGACAGGGATATTTCAAAATCGAAGTGTTGTTCACTTCCATATCGACGCAGTATTTGCTATACCCGTTCTGGATAAAAATCAAATTCCACTTCGCCAAAAAAGCCTTCAATCCAAAATGCCCCCGGTTGTCATACCGCGCCGTGTCATAATAGCAGATACAATCCAGCCCGTCCTCCAGCGCATGATAGGGGATTTTCTTGTAATTCAAATAATAGCCGATGGGATCGGAATCGCAAAACACATAAACATCCCCGTATTCCCCAAAATCCACCGGCACGTAAGGCTCCTGCAGCCTGCCATACAGCTTCGTAAATTTTATCCTCGCAAATAGATTGGCCGCCAGATTGCCATAGTCCGTGTGATATCTGGCAAGTTCCGGAAAGAAGTGCTCTTCCTTCTCCTCAAACATTAGCACTTCCTCAAAGAGGCCGCTATCCCGCGCCCGGCCCTGCAAATCCCCAAAATCGTTGGACATGGTACTCAAAACCAGCGTGGCCTGCCTACGCATCGGCTTTGGCAGCGTCAGTTCCTTTAAGCAGGTCACATAGACATGGTAGTACGTGTGACAGACATAAATCCGTTCCTTCATAATAACTTACTGTTTTCCTCCATCGCCCCGGTGCAACGGCCCTGACAACCATTGCGTTCCGGCCTTTGTATTTTACCACATCTTCCCCCGACAATGCAAGGGAACACCAAACAAGGACATAAAAAGTCCTCGCAATATCGTGCACAGGGCACGACTTTGACTTCGCGGGATTATGTCATTTCGTTTAGCCATGGACTTAGGCGATACGTCAGCAGGCGTGGCAGCGGCAGGACAACCCATTGCAGTGCGGGCAGTTCCTTACGCATGTATACATGCAAAACGGGGAACATGCAGCCACGGTAAATGGGGAAGGCCAAAACCCACAATTGCGTAGGAGAATGGCTTTCCGTGCACGCGCAAAACAGCAGCGCCGGAACCCTATTTCCGGCGCCGCTGTTTTTATAATGCCCTAGTACAACGAATATTAAGTAACTGGCACCTTGACTTGCCTGATTGTTCATCTGCGGCGTTGTCGTCAATCGCCGTAGCCACCGCTACGACTCTTTCCTCCGCCTTGCATCTGAAACAATCATTCTGCGTCAATGTACCAGAAACTTAATTTTCGTTGTGCCAGCTTACAGCATATCATCCTTAATCACACCATAATCCCGCAAAACCTTTTCTATCACCGTTCCCTTCACCACACGCAGAACCGGCTTTTTGAGGGCGTTCAAGGGGCCCGGCAGTTCGATTTCCAAGGGGGACTTTCCGTCCATCAGTTTTACGCTGCTTGAAAGCAGTTCCCGGATGTCATAGACGCTTCCCCATACCTCCGGCACGCCCCGGTCAACGCCAAGCAGTCCATACACGGCCTCCATGGCGGTTCTCACCGAATATTCGGTGGTAAAAACCGTGTCCCTCGGGGTCTCTGCAAACTGTCCCAAAAATGCAAAGTTCACACAGCCGTCCGGAATCACGTCGGGGCGGTCGCCCTTGGTTCTCGGCATAAAGAAAGCCGTGATATAAGGCATCATCGTGGGCACGCAGACCGCGCTGTGCTCCGCCAGTTCCGGAATTTTCTCTTCCGGGACGCCCAGATGGTACAGCCATTCCTCCGTAATCTCTTTCCCGGTACATTCCCGCATGGGTTTTTTCACAAAATCCCCGGGAACGTCGGTAAACAGTCCGTATACCCAAACACACACCTTATCCGGATCCTGCCCTTTAAACTGGCCCTGCCTGTTGATCGTCCAACTCATAAGCCAACCAGAGTCCTGACAGCTGACGATCCCCCCTGTGACCACCCGCCCGCTTTTGGGATCGCGCTTACAGATCTCGGTAATATAAGGCAGGATTTTATCATCCAATGTGGTGACTGTCGCCGACTCCCAATTGGTTTTTGACACATCGGAGCAGAATTTTTCCGGATGTCCAAACGCCGGATCCTGCTTTGCGATATTCTTCCACAGGCTCCAGCATCCGCTCGTCCTGACCTCCGCATCCCCGTTGGGCGCATGGTTCTGGTCCCCGTATACGGTCCCCTCCGTACAGCTTCCGTTTGTCACGAATACCAGATCATTTTCTGTGAGCAAGATACTCTTTTTTGCTCCCTTTACCTGACACTCAATGGCCTTTGCAACCTTCTTTCCATTTTCCTTTTCAAAAATCACATTGGTCACTTCCGTTTGGAACTGGAAATCAACGCCTGCCTCCTCCAAATACTTCTGCATGGGCAGGATCAGGGATTCATACTGGTTGTATTTCGTAAACTTCAGGGCGCTGAAATCCGGCAGGCCTGCAATATGGTGGATAAATCTTTGGAAATACAGCTTCATCTCCAACGCACTGTGCCAGTTTTCAAAGGCGAACATCGTCCGCCAGTACAGCCAAAAGGTGGAATCAAAGACTTCCCCGTCAAACACATCCTCTATTGTCTTGTCATAAAGATCCTCATCCTTTGTCATGAACAGCTTCATGATCTCCATGCAGCCCTTCTGGCTTAGCCGGAACCTGCCGTCCGTATGTGCATCCTTTCCCCGCTCTTTTGTCGCCCGGCACAGGGAATAATTGGGATCCTCCTTGTTCAACCAGTAATACTCATCCAGCACCGACACCCCCGGTGTTTCCAGGGAAGGAATGCTGCGGAACAAATCCCACAGACACTCAAAATGGTTCTCCATTTCACGGCCGCCCCGCATTATATAACCTCTGGTGGAATCATATATGCCGTCGCAGGCGCCTCCCGCTATGTCCATCGCTTCCAAAATATGGATGTGGGAGCCCGGCATCTGTCCGTCCCTCACCAGAAAACATGCCGCCGCCAAGGACGCCAGGCCGCTTCCCACAAGATAGGCACTTTTTTCCTCCACGCTTTCCGGCTTCCGGGGTCTTGCAAACGCTTCATAATTGCCGTTTGTGTAATAAATCCCTTTGCTGTTCTTTTCATTCTTCCCGATTTCCGTATTGCGGTATCCATCGGCTGCCGCCGTCCTTTTCTGCGCGGCTTGTGTTCCCGCCTTCCTGTGATTCTTTGCCGCCACAGCTGCCGCTCCCGCTCCTGCCGCCAATACTGCCACTCCGAGTCCCACATTTTTTTTGTTTGCCATAATTTACTCCATTTCTGCGCTGTCCCGCTGCACAAAGCCATGCATGGCTTTGCCGTGCGCAGGCACAACTCCCGCTTTCCTTTTTTTCTATGCACATATTTCCAACCGTTTCCGGCCCCGTGCATTTCACCTGCATGGCCTTATCCTAGTCCTTTTTACTCCAATTTTCTACTTACAAAACAGGCGGAATGCCCAAAAACTAATCATTCCGCCTGTTTTGACAAAATACTTTTTGAAAATTTTCACCGACGCAATCGTCTTTGCGGTAAACCGAATCTCACCTTGCAACCTCCTGCCACTTTGCCTCGAAATTCCCCTACCTTTTCTGACTGCTTTGTGGTAAAATAGGACAGTGCCTTGTTACTGCCTATTTCATTTTTTAAGGAGGTATGCCATGCCATCACTTGCCATCATCACCGCACGGGGGGGAAGTAAACGGATTCCCCGCAAAAATGTCAGGCCCTTTTGCGGAAAGCCCATCATTGTATATTCCATAGAGGCGGCCCTCAACGCAGGCGTTTTCACGGAAGTGATGGTATCCACAGACGATGCGCAAATTGCCAAAACCGCCGCCTTGGCGGGGGCATCGGTTCCTTTTCTGCGCAGTAATGCAACGGCAGGGGACTATGCCTCCACCGATGACGTCATCCGTGAGGTATTAAACACCTATCAATCCTTGGGGAAAAGCTTCGACACCTTTTGCTGTATCTACCCCACTGCCCCTTTTGTGACTGCCCAAAAGCTGCGGACTGCCATGGCGATGCTGGATAAAAACGAATCCGTCATGCCGGTAGTCGCCTTTTCCTATCCGGTCCAGCGCTGTCTGTCCATAGACAGTCAAGGGCATATCGGTTACAAATGGCCCGAATACGCCGTGGCGCGTAGCCAGGATCTGGAAAAGATGTACCACGACTGCGGACAGTTTTACGCCTGCCGCACCGAAGCCTTTTTCCGGGAAGGTACCACCGATACGCCCGGCATGGTTCCCCTCATCCTGCCGGAATCGGAGGTGCAGGATATCGATACCTTGGAAGATTGGACACTTGCGGAATTGAAATATCAAAACATGCTGGCCCGAAACCGCTGATGAAAGGAGAAGAGGTTATTATGAATCAGGAAATCTATTTGGGCGGCCAACGGATCGGGGAGGGTTCCCCCGTTTTTATCGTTGCGGAAATGTCTGCCAACCATTTACAGGATTATGACCGCGCCCTGCGCATCCTGCACGCAGCAAAAGAGGCCGGGGCGGATGCCGTCAAGCTACAGACCTTCACCCCGGACACCATCACCCTGGACAGTGATGCGGCTCCTTTTCAAAACGCGGACACAACGCTTTGGGCAAAGACTACCCTCTACCAGCTCTACCAACAGGCCTACACCCCCTGGGAATGGCAGCCAAAGCTGATGGAGGAAGCCAAAAAGCTGGG
>CARDPF010000098.1 GCA_948960675.1 uncultured Eisenbergiella sp. | reverse complement strand
ATGAAAACCGCATCTGGAGGGCGGTGCAGATGGGGCGTACGTTCCTCATTTTCTGCTATATGGAAATGTTTTCCGGCGCGGGCTCTACCAAAGCAGCTTTGGGACTGACCGCCGCGCTGTTTCGGGGGCATGCAGGTTCCGTGTCTTTTGGCCTGTCCGCTTTTTTCCCGGGACTTGGCGGCTTTTCCCTGTGTGTGGTGTTTGTGGGGCTTGCACTGATGTGGGTGGCAGATATCCGGAAGGAAAAGGGGCAAAGCCTGGGGGAACTTTTACAATCCATTCCCATGCCCATACGGTATTTGGGATATGCAGCGTTGTTTTACGCAATCCTTTTGTTGGGGAATACGGGCGCAGATTTGACGGGAGGATTTATGTATGCGCAATTTTAAAAAGATCGTCCTGTTGCTTGCCGCCCTTTTGTGCATGGAACTGGCGGCAGAGTTTTGCTTGGAGCCGGTCACGTACGGGTATTTTTTGGAATGCGATTTGCGAAATCTAAAAAAGCAGGGACGCAAGCCGGATGTGGTGTTTATCGGCAATTCCCGGATTTACCGATCCCTGGTTCCGGAAATTTTTGACCGTTCCTTTGACGACGGCAGCCACTGTGCCATCAATGCGGGAACCGGATCCCAGACTTTGCTGGGAAGCTATTACTATTTAAAGGATCTGACAGGGCGGTATCCGGTGAAATATGTGGTGCTGGGGCTATCCCAGACCAATTTTTTGGAACAGAGGGACGCTTCTTTGCTGGTGGGCCTGGAGGTCTGGGAGCGGATCCGGTCGTGGCCTGTGAAGCTGGAATATTTGCGCAAGGTTTTTTCCTGGCAGCAGCTTCCGTATCTTTTAAAAAGCTACCGTTACAGGGGATATGCGGACGACATCCCGCAGACGCTGCGGTTTAAGCTGGCAAAGGAGACGAGGAACGGCATTGATGTGCGGGAGGGGGAACATTATGCCGACCGGGGATATATCTGGACGCAGGGGAGCTTTGCGGACGGGGAGACCGGAATCGGGCAGAGTGCTGTCTGGGAAGCGGACGCCATAGAGCAGGAGTCCTTTTACTGGCTGGAGCAAATTACACGTTTGTGCAAAGAGCGTGGGATCGAACTGGTTTTTGTGTCCGCGCCGGTGACGCTGTCTTTGGTATACGGAACCAAAGGGTACGAAAACGGGTATGAAACCATTGCAGACTGGGCGGACAGCCATGAAATTCCTTACTTTGATTTGAACCTTTTGCGGGACCGGAGAAAGCTGCTGCCGGATTCGGTGATGCTGGATCACGAGCATGTGTGCGGAACCGGGGCAGCGCGGACAACAGAAATTTTTTGTGAAATCTGGAATGCCAGCCGTGAAAAGGGGCCTGTGGAGGAGCGTTTTTACGGTTCTTTGGAGGAGATGCAAAAAGAGATTCACGAGGTGGTGGCCTGTGATTTCCACACGGAGCCGGTGGAGGGCAGCGCGGACCGGGTTTGTCTGGCGCAGAGCCTGCAGGAAGACGGCGCTAAGGCAGAGTTTGCGTTCTGGATTGCCGGGCAGGACGGTGTGTGGGAGCTTTTGCAGCCCTATGGGCCGTCGGACCGCTGTACAATCGACGGGAAATGGTTTGAGGAGACGGTGACGATGCGGGTGTGTGCAAGGCTTGCAGGAAGCGCAAAGGAATGGGAGGCACGTATCCAAAAGGAAAGAACACCTTGGGATTAAGCGTTTGGAAAACGGGAAGGGGGAGCAATGGAGAAACTTTATATTATCATTCCGGCCTATAACGAGGAGGAAAATATCAGGGAAGTGGTGCGGGAGTGGTATCCGGTTGTGGAACGATACCGTGCAGACGGGGCATCCCGGCTGGTTATCATAGACGACGGGAGCAAGGATGGGACGTTTTCGATTTTGCAGGAGATGAAAAAGGAATATCCCCTCTTGGAGGCTGTGACCAAGCAAAACGCGGGACATGGCGCTACGGTGCTGTACGGATACCGGTATGCGCTGCAGCAGGGGGCGGATTATATTTTCCAGACCGATTCCGACCGGCAGACAGTTCCTGGGGAGTTTGCGGCTTTTTGGGAACTGCGGAACCAATACGATATGGTGATCGGCCACAGAACCCGCAGGCAGGACGGCATCTCCCGGATTTTTGTCACCAAAGTGCTGAAATTTGTCATTGCCCTGACCTTCAAGGTCATGATTCCCGATGCCAATACACCGTTCCGGCTGATGCGGGCAGAAGCCCTTTCCCAGTTGGTGGAACTTGTGCCGAAGGATTTTAATTTGTCCAACGTGTTTTTGGCGGTGGCATTTGAAAAGAGGGGCTACCGGGTGCGGTACTTGCCCATCACTTTTAGGCCAAGGCAGGGAGGGGTCAATTCCATCAATTTGAAAAAGATTTTTGGGATCGGGAAAAAGGCGGTCCGGGATTTTTATGCGCTGAGCAAAAATATTTGAAGACGGAGGACGGCAGTGTGGGAAAGATAAGGAAGCGGGTGAAATGGCCGGATCGGACGGGTAGAATGCTTACCTGTCTGGTGATCGTGTTTTCGGCGGCTTTCCTGATAGGCAGCCAAAGGGCTCCGGGGATACACGGGACTTCAGGGGTGGATTCCTCCGTGTTTCGCTATATTGCCCGGGGGATTGCGGGAGGAAAACTGATTTACCGGGACATGTTCGACCACAAGGGGCCGCTGTTATACCTGATTAATTTTATCGGCTATAAAATACATGCGGATTTCGGGATTTGGCTGCTGGAATTTGCAAATCTGGCGGCGACCCTGGGGTTTTCCTATCTGGCCGTAAAAAAGGCGCTGCAAAACCGGGTGTTGGGCATGACAGTGGTGTTGTTAAGCTACCGCCTGCTGTTATCCTATTACGACGGCGGCAATCTGGTGGAAGAATATTCCATGTTCTTTCTGGCCGTCGCCCTGTATTATTTTACCTGCTATTTTCTGGACGGAACCGTAAAAACCAAGCAGGTGGCCGTCTGCGGCGCCTGTTTTATCTGTGTATGCATGCTGCGTCCCAACGGGGCCGGGGCCTTTGCGGTATTTGTTCTGGCGGTGCTGGCAGACTTGTGCAGGCAAAAAAAGTGGGAGGAACTGCGGCGGGATATTTTGGCGTTTCTGCTGGGTTGTGTTTTGTGTCTGCTTCCGTTTCTTTTGTATTTTACGGTAAAAGGGATTTGGAAAGATTTCTGGGAATGCTATATTGTGTTTAACGGCCGGTATACGGCTGCAGGGAGTAAGCGGGCGATCCTGGCGGAAATGTGTAACCTGTTTGGAACGGGCTATATCCCGGGGGTTTTGGCGGCTGCGTCTGCCATGCTGTGTATGAGAACCAGGGATACCTTTGCCAAAAAATGGTTTCTTTTGGTCTGTCTGGCAAATGTTTTATTAAACTTTGTGCTGTGCTGCATGTCCGGCAGGGGATACGGACATTACGGGATGACGGTGCTGCCGTCCCTGTGCCTGCTGCACGCTGCCATGGTGCGGGTGCTGCTGGAATTTTGCAGGGAGCATGCGGTGGAAAAAGCGGTGGGAACGCTGCTTGCCTTTGGGCTTGCGTTCGTCTTTTTGTCTGATATGCAGTGGCTGCCGCAGCTTGCGCACAACTTTGGCGGGTATGTGCAAAATATCGGGCAGGCCGGGGAAAAGGAAGTGGTGCAGGTGATCGCCCAAAACACCACCCCGGAGGAGGAAATCCTTGCCTGGGGGGTGGACAGCTATTTGTATGTGGAGGCGGACCGGCTGGCTGCATGCCGTCTGTTTTACCAGGCGCCTCTGGCGGTGATTGATCCCAAGTTCTGGAGGGAGACCATCCGGGAAATCAATGACAGCGGGCCCCGGCTGCTGGTGGTCAATAAAAATTACGCGCATTGCCTGTTATGGGATGGGGTTTCGTGGGAATACGAGCCGATTTGGCAGAACGATGCGTATGATGTGTATAAAAGGAAAGATTGAAGGCGGCAGTGTGAAGGAAGTTTGGAAGAAGATTTTGGAAACGGATCAAAAGAAAATCGCATATGTGCTGGTATTTGTGTTTGTGGTCAGCCTTCTTCCGCTTTTGTATCTGTCGGGTTATGTGCATGCCACGGGGGACGATTACGGGTACGGGGCATGGCCCCATGGAATCTGGCTGCAGAGCCATTCGGTCTTAAAAACGCTAAAGGCGGCGGCCCACACGGTGTGGATGTATTACGGCAGCTGGCAGGGAACCTGGTTTACGGTTTTTCTCATGGCTCTGCAGCCGGAGGTGTTTTCCCCAAACGGCTATTGGATCGTGCCCGGACTCATGCTGGGGCTTACGGTTGGCTCCACCTGTCTTGTGACGTTTTATATTCTGGTTACGAAGCTTGGGCTTCCCAAAGCGACCTGGTGCTGCGTGGACATCCTGCTGCTGCTGTCCATGATCCAGTTTTTTCCCAGCACGAAGTCCGCCATTTTCTGGTGGAACGGGGCCGTCCATTACATTGTGCCTTATAGCTTGGCCATGCTTGCGGTATACGGGATGCTGCGGTTTGGGGAGCGGAAACGGAAGCGGGATTTTGTGCTGGTGTGTTTGTGTATGTTTTGTCTGGGAGGCTCCAGCTATCTGGCGCCGCTGTTTGCCCTGATCGTGCTTTTTTATCTGCTGGTTTTTGCAGGGAGGAAAAAGAGGCATTATTATTGGCTGATCATACCGGCGGCGATTGCGCTTGCCGGGCTGGCCGTGAGTTTTTGCGCGCCGGGCAATAAAAGGCGGGGCGGGGAGGATTTCGGCTTTCATTGGAGGCTTGCGGTAGGGACGGTTATAAACTGCTTTGTGGAGGGAAGCCGCACGATCATCGGGTATGTACGGGAGTATCCGGCGGTGTTTGTATGCTTTTTACTGATGGCCATGCTGCTTACGGAGGCGTTCTTTTTGCAAAAGGTGGATTTTGGGTTTCCGCTGCCGTTACTATTCTTTGGCCTGATGTACGGTCTGTACTGCGCCATGTTTGCGCCGGGACTGTATGCGGGTGTGGAGGTGTCGGGAGGTGTGCCAAACACGGTTTTTCAGGTGTTTCTGTTGACTTTTCTGGCGGATTTGGTGTATGGCATCGGGTGGATTTCCCAAAAAAGGAACGTGCAAGGGGCATGGAGCGTGGGGCGGATCCGGCTGTGGTTTTTGCCGGTTTTGTGTATCGGGCTTGCCTGTTTGTTTTGGCGAAAGGGGACGCTCAAGGAGAGCACGGCTTATGAGTGTCTGGCTTACATTTCTTCCGGACAGGCAAAGGACTATGAGGAGCAGATGCAGGAGAGGCTTACACTGCTTCTGGATCCGTCTTTGAAAGAGGTGGAACTGCCGCAGATGAATGCGGATCAGGGTCCCCTGATGCATATGGAAGTGATGGAGGATCCAAATGCCTGGACCAATACGGTGACGAGGGAGTTTTTCGGCAAGAACCGTGTTGTGCGGGTAAAGCGGGAAGAGGACTAAGGATTTTGGCCCGGCATACGGGCGGGAAGAAGGATAGGGATATGAAAAATCCTACGATTTTGTATCTTGTGGTGCCATGCTATAACGAGGAGGAAGTGCTGGACAAAACGGCCGATGTGCTGCAGGATAAAATGCGGCGGCTGATGCAGGCCGGGAAGATTTCTACAAAGAGCAAGGTGCTGTTTGTAAACGACGGGAGCCGGGACCGGACATGGCAGATCATTTGCGCCAGGACAAAGCAGGACCGCATGTTTGCCGGTCTGTGCTTTTCCAAAAATTACGGGCATCAGAGCGCCATATTGGCCGGTATGATGGCGGCGCGCAAAAAGGCCGATGCGGTGGTGACGATTGACGCGGATTTACAGCAGGATATCGAGGCGCTGGACCGGTTTTTGCAATGCTATGAGGAGGGCTGCGACATCGTTTACGGGGTGCGCAACGACCGGAAAACGGACGGATTTTTCAAGAAAACCACGGCGGGTCTTTTTTACCGTCTGATGCATCTTTTGGGCAGTGAGACAATCACCAACCATGCGGATTACCGTCTGATGTCCAAAAAGGCGCTGGAGGCGCTGTCCCAGTTTCAGGAGACGAACCTGTTTTTGCGGGGATTGATTCCCACGATGGGATTTCAGTCCGATATTGTGTATTTTGATGTCAAGGAGCGGGAGGCGGGAAAATCCAAGTATACCTTCAAAAAGGAATTGACGCTGGCGATGGACGGCATCACTTCCATGAGTACCCGTCCGCTGCAGCTGATCGTGATTTTGGGGTTTTTGACCTTTCTGGTGAGTCTGGGCATTTTTGTTTCCTGCATTTGGGACTGGGCCCACGGCCGCGTGGTGGCGGGGTGGACGACTACGGTGGCTTCCACCTGCTTAATCGGCGGCATCATGCTGTTGTCCCAGGGAATTATCGGCGTATATCTGGGGAAGGTATATATGGAGAGCAAGGGAAGACCCCGCTATATTGTGGAATCCATGATTTTGCGGGAGGAGGACGAAGAGGATGGAGACGTGCAGGATTGATATCCATGCGGACGATTATGGGGAATCTTTGCATACCAGTAAAGATCTGCTGGAATGTCTGGAGGCAGGAAAGCTGGACAGCATCAGTATCCTTTCCAATATGAGCTGCTTTTTTTCGTGTGTGGACATGTACCGGAAAGCGCAGGAGCGTTTTTTGAAACAGCCCAAGCTGTCCGTGCATCTTAACATTATGGAAGGAAAGTGTCTGGCTGACCCCAAACAGGTTCCGGATTTGGTGGATGCAGGCGGGCATTTTTGCCTGTCCTGGGAAAGCCTGTTTTTCCGCTCCTTCCTGCCGGGCCGCAAGCGTTTGAAAGCGCAGCTGAAAGAGGAGATGGCGCTGCAGATACAGGCGGTGCGGGAGGCGTTTCCGGAAATGGAAAGGCTGCGCATCGACAGCCACCAGCACACCCATATGATCCCGGTGGCGGCGGACGCGCTGTTGGAGACGATTGCCGAAAAAGGGTGGCCCACGGAATACATCCGCAATGCCAAAGAGCCGGTCTGGCCTTATCTGCGGGAGGTCTCCCTCTGGAAAACATACCGCCCCATCAATTTTGTGAAAAACCTGATTTTAAATGTTTGCTCTTTTCTGCTGGAAGGCAGACTGCAGAGGCTTAAGATAGAACCCATGTATCTGTGGGGACTGGTGATGAGCGGGCACATGGATCAGGAGCGGGTGGAAAGGCTTTTGCCGGCCATGTGCAAAAAGGCCAAAAAGGCGGGCAGGACGCTGGAAATTCTGTTCCATCCAGGGAGGCTTTTGCCGGAAGAACTTTCGGGGGAATTTAGTCAGAAAGAGGCGGTGGCTTTTTACGTTTCCGACGACAGGGATGTGGAGAAGGAGGCGGTCATGCAATTTGCAGAGCCGTTAAAATCGCAGGAATGAGGAAGTGCAAATGGACAAAATCGCAGTTTTAATCCCATGCTATAACGAGGAAAAAACGATAGAGAAAGTGGTTCGGGACGCCAAGGCAGCGCTGCCGGAGGCGGTGGTTTATGTGTATAACAATAACTCCACGGACCGTACCGCACAGCTGGCGCAAAAAGCGGGGGCGGTGGTGCGGCAGGAATACATGCAGGGAAAAGGAAATGTGATCCGCCGCATGTTTATGGAGATCGACGCGCTTTGCTATATCATGGTGGACGGGGACGATACCTATCCCATGGAGGATGCGGGGCAGATGGCGGATTTGGTGCTTTCCCGGCATGCGGATATGGTGGTGGGGGACCGGCTTTCCTCCACCTATTTTGAAGAAAATAAGCGTCCCTTTCATAATCTGGGCAACAGCATGGTGCGCCTGTCCATCAATGCGCTTTTTCGTTCCGATATACGGGACATTATGACGGGATACCGGGCGTTTAGCTACCGGTTTGCCAAAACCTTTCCGGTGCTGTCCAAGGGATTTGAGATCGAGACGGAAATGACCATTCATTCGGTTTACAATAACATGCAGGTGGAAAATGTGGTGATTCCCTACCGGGACCGGCCGGAGGGCAGCGAGTCCAAGCTCAACACCTATTCGGACGGGATAAAGGTGCTGCGCACCATTTTCCGGATGTTTAGGCAATACAGGCCTTTGGCGTTTTTTGGCTTTTTGGCGTTGCTTTTGACGCTGGTGGCAGTGGGATTTTTTATTCCGGTGGCGGTGGAGTTTATGGAGACCGGGCTGGTGCCCAAGTTCCCCACACTGATTGTGTGCGGGTTTGCGGTGCTGGCGGCCATTCAGTCCTTCTTTACCGGGCTGATTCTGCACAATTTAGGCATGAAAGACCGCAGGGACTTTGAATTTCGGCTGCAGCTTGTGGAAAGGATGAAATAGATGCGCCCACCGCCCATGCCCCGCTGTTGGCAGCAGCGGGGGCTTCTTACCGCATCCGCATTCAAGGGAGGAAAGATCCGCTGTCTTCAAGAAGGCGGTCGATGATTTCTTCCAGTAATATTAAATCTTTTGTGGAAAGCCGGTCAAGCTTGCGGCGGATGCGGCGTTCCCGTTCAGTCGGGGTGGATTCCATAAAAAATTCCGCTGGGGTGAGGGTGAAATAGTCGCACAAATCAAAAAACGCTTCGAAGGAAGGCAGGGACTTACCGGAGGAGATTGCCTGTATGTAAGTTTTGCAGCGTCCGATCTCCGTAGAAAGATGGTATTCCGAAATATTCTTCTCCATCCGCAGCGCGGTGATTTTTTCCCTCAGGTATTGTGCGTAGTCCATGGATGATCCTCCTTATCTGACATTATAGTGGTTTTTTCGTTCTCCCACTCTTCCTCAGACTCGTTAAAAACGTTACAATCCCAAAAAACAACGAAAAAGAATCGTTAAATTTGCGCGGCGGGTGGGGAAGACGGGAGCAAGGCAGGGCACAGGCGGTTTTCAAAGGGCGCAGGAGGGCGCAAAAAACGCACTGCGTTTGTACGGTTTTGCGCCCTCCTGCAGGGACGGCTGCCGTTTTGGGGAATTTTTCCGTCCGGGATCCAGCAGCCTGTGGCAGACGCGCACCCTCCTGCGCCCTTTGAAAACCGCCTGTGCCCTGCCCCGCTCCCGTCTTTGGCATGCCGGACAAAACTGTCCTCGGGCGGGGTGAGATCATGATACAAGAGCGGGTAACGATTTCCGGGCGGATTCGCTTTTCGGCACTTGCCAAGGGGGGAGCAGCTTGTTATACTGTAGGGGAACGGTTACGGCCTGACAGGGCCGGTTACGATGAAAAGGCGGCGGGCTGCGTTTGGGCCGGATTGCCGCATGGCATAAAAATGGCAGGGAGTAAGAGATGTTGCAGGAATTGGAATATCCGTTTGACAGTGAGACTATATTGAAGAAATCCAAGAGTATCAAAAGAAGGCTGCTTGCGGACGGCAGTGTGCGTCTGCCCAAAAAGATTGCGGTGCTTGGGGGATCCACCACCCACGATATCGTGCGTATTTTGGAATTGTTTTTGCTCAATCAGGGGATTGCGCCCCGGTTTTATGAGTCGGAATACGGGCAGTACTGGGAAGATGCCATGTTTGGCAATGAGGCGCTAAAGGACTTTGCGCCGGACTTGTTTTTCATTCATACCAGCCTGCGCAATATCCATGCTTTTCCGGAAACGGATGCCTCCAAGGAAGAGGTGGAGGCGCTGCTTATGACAGAGTATGAGCGGTTTTTAGCCATGTGGGAGAAGCTGGAGAAGGACTGGCACTGTCCGGTGATCCAGAATAATTTTGAGTATCCCTATTTCCGCCTGCTGGGCAACCAGGACGGTGTGGACATGCACGGGAGGACGTACTTTGTCAATGAATTGAACCGGCGCTTTGTAGAGTATGCCCGAGGGCATGCCAATTTTTTTATTAACGATATAAACTACCAGTCTGCGGTTTACGGGCTGGACGCCTGGTCTGCGCCGCAGTACTGGCATATGTATAAATATGCGCTTTGCCTGCAGGCCATTCCGTGGATGACGCATAATGTGGCCAACATCATTAAGTCCGTTTACGGAAAAAATAAAAAGTCCCTGGTGCTGGATTTGGATAATACGCTCTGGGGGGGCGTCGTGGGGGACGACGGGGTGGAAAACCTAGAGATCGGGCCCGAAACCGGGATGGGGCAGGTTTATGCGGAATTCCAGTCTTATGTAAAGTTGGTAAAGGACTGCGGGGTGATGCTCAATGTCGCCTCCAAGAATGAGGAGGAAAACGCGCTGGCGGGATTGTCCCATCCGGCGGGGGTGCTCCGGCCCAAGGATTTCATTTTGATCAAGGCTAATTGGGAGCCAAAGAGCCAAAACCTGCTGCGTATCGCGGAGGAGATGAATATTTTGCCCGACAGTCTGGTGTTTGTGGATGACAATCCGGCCGAGCAGGAGATTGTGCGTCAACAGGTGGAGGGGGTAGCTGTCCCGGCAGTCCAAAAGCCGGAGGATTTCGTGCGGGTTTTGGACCGTAGCGGCTATTTTGAGGTGACGGCCCTGTCCGGGGACGACAAAAAGCGCAGTGAGATGTACCGGGAAAACCTGGCGCGCAAAAGGCAGGAGGCGGCTT
>CARDPF010000097.1 GCA_948960675.1 uncultured Eisenbergiella sp. | reverse complement strand
TGAATAAAACCAATGAGAAAGGTCACGGAATCCGCAAACAGTTGGAAATTGATTTCGTTTGCAATAAAGGTTCAAAGCGTTATTATATCCAGTCTGCCTATGCAATTCCGGATCAGGCCAAGATGGAACAGGAGCAGCGTTCCCTGATGCTGACCGGCGATTTCTTCAAGAAGATCATTATTGCGAAAGACGCACCTGCGCCATATTACAATGACGATGGGGTGCTGGTCATGAGTGTTTACGATTTTCTGCTGGATGAGGGGAGTCTGGATAACTGATTGTTGGAAAAAGAGAAAATACGGTTAATAAACCAGAGTAGAATATTCCAAGGGCAGCATAAAGGTGTGGTTTGGGGAAAAGGAGGAGAAGAAAATGATAACGGACAGCTTTGACGACCGGTCGGAAGCGATCATAAACCCATGCGAAAAGGAGAACGCGCTGACGGTGGATGCGTGTATTATGACATTTTCGTACAAGATTGAAGAATTTGTTTTACAGAATTATACATGCAGGGAAATTGCGTCCCTATGGTCGGCGACGGGCAGGATGCCCATTTATGTGTTGCCATATAAGGGAAGGGAATTTGCGTTTTACAAAACTTATGTGGGCGCCCCTGCCTGTGTGGGGGCGGTGGAGGAGAGTTTGTCGGAAATAAGAACCCGTAAATATATTGCATTCGGCGGTGCAGGCTGTCTGGATAAGGAGATTGCCCACGGAAAGGTGATGATACCCACACAGGCGTACCGTGACGAGGGAACCTCTTATCACTATGCGCCTGCATCGGACTATATTGCGGTGAAAAATGCGGATATCGTGGCAGGGTTTATGAAAGAGAACGGGATTCCGTATGTAAAGGGAAAGACCTGGACCACCGATGCCTTTTACCGGGAAACGGTGCGCAATTTTGAAAAGCGGAAGGCGGACGGCTGCATCAGCGTGGAGATGGAGTGTGCAGCCCTGCAGGCCGCATGCGATTTCAGGAGACTGGATTTTTATACCTTCTTTACAAGCGGAGATTTGCTGGACGCGCCAAAGTGGGATGCCCGGCATAAGGAGGGGGAGACAAAAGGTACGCAGCACGATACGGGACATTTTGACATAGCGCTGGAACTGGCCTGCTATGTTGCACAAAAATAAACGGCAGAAAGGAAGGCATTTATATGGAGAAGCTATACGACAGGACGGATATTTATGATTTGTTTGACAATGAAAAGAAAGACCGGATGATCAGGGAGCATTGGGAAAAGCTTTTGGAAGGCAAAAAAATCCGTTCTTTTTTGGACGTCAGTATCGGGACGGGGAGTCTGACGCTGCCGCTGGCGGCATTGGGGGTTCGTTTATACGGCTCGGATTTGAGCAGTGCCATGCTGGAGCGATGTGCGCAAAAGGCCAATGAAAAGGGATTGGCCGTGGATTTGCGCCAAAGCGACTTTAGGGAATTGACGGCCCATTTTTCGGAGACTTTTGACTGTGTGGGAAGTACCGGGAATTCCCTGCCCTATGTGTCCAATGGGGAAATTTTGGCAGTGCTTGGGCAGATGGACCGTCTCGTAAAAAAGGGCGGCTACCTTTACTTTGATATGCGCAACTGGGATAAAATCCTGCAGGAGAGAAACCGTTTTTACCTGTATGACCCTGTATTTTTGGGGGATGTGCGGGTCAACCTGATTCAGGTGTGGGACTATCATGGGGACGGTTCCATGACCTTTAACCTGTTGTACACCTTTGAGAAGGACGGAAAGGCAGTACAAAAGGAGCAGTTTGCAGAGCATTATATACCGGTACGGCAGGCATTGCTGCTGGAAAAGCTTGGACAGCTGGGATACCGGGATATACAGGTGTTATGCCATCCGGCCTGTTTTGCGGATGTGGATGTCAAAACAGTGGATTGGTATTGCGTAATGGCGCATAAGGCTTAAAAAGGGGGCGGTATTCTTGGATATGGAAAAAAGGCTGCGGGACGTGATGGACCGGTCGGTGGAGGAAAGGCAGATTGCCGGGATGAATCTTTTGGTGAAAAGAGACGGGCAGGAGATTTGTTATTGCCAGTGTGGGCTTGCGGACAGGGAAAAGGGAAGGGCTTTTTCGCGGGATACGATTCTGCGGCTTTTTTCCCAGACCAAGCCGGTTACGGCAGCGGCGGCCATGATTTTGATGGAGCGGGGGATGGTGGACATCCAGCAGCCCGTGGAGGATTTTTTGCCGGAATTTGCCGGGCAGCAGGTGCTGTGTGAGCAAGGCTGTAGGGCGTCCCGGCAGCAGATGACGGTGAAGGATTTGCTGCATATGACCTCGGGGCTTGCCTATCCCCATCCGGAATCCGCCGCAGGCCGGTATGCCGACAGCGTTTATGCACAAGCAAACAGGCGGCTGCGCACGGAAAATCCCATGACCACTAGGGAATTGGCTGCAAGGCTTGCGCAGGGGCCGCTGGAATTTGAGCCCGGAAGCTCCTGGCAGTATGGGGCGTCCGCGGATGTGCTGGGAGCCCTGATTGAGGCAGCCACCGGCCGCTGTCTGGCCGGTTTTATGGAGGAGGAAATATTTGCGCCGCTGGGAATGGAGGATACCGGTTTTTGGGTTGTGCCAAAAAAGCAGGAAAGGCTTGCCGTTACTTACGAAACCGTGCGCAGGGAGGATGGGAAAAACGATCTCATACCTTACGGGGAGGATCATCTGGGCATCCAAAGCAGGATGGAAAGGGAGCCTGCCCTTGCTTCCGGGGGCGCCGGCCTTGCCTCCACGCTGGATGATTATATGCGCTTTGCGGAGATGCTTTTGGGGGAGGGACAGCGCTTGGGCGTACGGATCCTGCGTCCCGCAACCGTGCGCTTTCTGACCGGCGGGCAGCTGTCCGCCGTACAGCAGGAGCCTTTTCACCGGCAGGTGGGGCTGGAGGGATACAGCTATGCCAACCTGATGCGTGTATGCAAAAATCCCGCACGGGCGGGAACCTTTACCACGGAAGGGGAATACGGCTGGGACGGCTGGCTGGGGGTCTATTTTGCAAACTTCCCGAAAGAAAAGCTGACCATCCTGATGGGCATGCAGGCCAAGGACGGCTGTACCTTCCCGCTGGCAAGAAAGCTGCGCAACGTGGTGGTTGGCAGCCTTTGTTAGAGATGCCGGCAGGGCAGGGGGATTAGCCGGAAGGCGGAAGGGCGGCGAACTGCGCGTATTTTTTGGGGGAGATGCCCACGGCTTTGGTGAAGGCTTTTAAGAAATTGCTGTAATCGCCAAAGCCGCACTGTTCGCAGGCCTCACTAACCTGACAGCCGTCCGTAAGCAGCGCCTTGGCCAGGGTGATGCGTTTGGCCGTGATGTATTTGTTGATGGTCATGCCTGTGGCAGACTTAAAGATCCGGCACAGATAAGAGGTGCTTAGGTAAAAATGGTCGGACAGATTCTGGATGGTCAGCGGGCATTGGATATTTTGGTTGATATAGCGCAAAATATCGTCCACCTGCCTGTGGTAGGAGGATTCTACATCGTCCGCAAAGTCTGCCTTTTGAGTATGCTTATGAAAGGTTTTGTTTAAAAACACCATGAATTCCGAAAAAATGGCCCGATCCACAATGTCCGCCCCGTAGCCTGTGCTGGAGGTAAGGCGGTGGATGAAATAGAGGAAGCGCTTTTGTTCTTCGGCTGACAGCCTAAGCCTGTGGGGGGAAGGAATGTTGCGGGTATGGAAACAGGAATCCAGATCCGTTTGCTTTGTGGAGAGCGCTTTTACAAATTCCGGGTGGACCGAGAGCACGATCCGTTCGTGTACGGCTTGGTCGATCTGGGTCAGGTAGTGGCTTTCAAATTGGTTGATAAAAAAAATATCGCCCGGGCGGATGTCATAGAAGCGGTTGTCGATCAAAAACTGCTTGCCGCCGGAGACGGAAAAATAGATCTCATAGCTGTCGTGGATATGCATGGACATGGGTTTTTCGTCATGGTACAAATGCGCCAGTGAAAAAGACTTGGTGTCCAGACAGTGCTGGATGGCCTGTTTGCAGGAAGAAAATTCTTTCATGGAAAACTCCTTTTTGCGGGATGCAAAAGCGTGTATGGGATGCACGTTTTTGGGCCGGAGCCCTTTTCCCATGGTGTGGTAGCGATGCGACAAGAACATTATAAGGAAATTGTTCAAAAAAGACAAGTTTTTTGCCTGTATTTCCCGGGAAAATTGAAAATGTTGATGGTATGATACGGATAAAGCAAACAAAATTCAGGAGGGTATCAAAATGGAACTGAGGACGGCTGCATCCCCGAAGGATGTGAAACACTATGACACCAAACGGCTGCGGGAGGAATTTTTGATCCAGAATCTTTTTTGCGCGGATGAGATCAAGCTGGTCTACAGCCACATTGACAGAATTATCACGGGCGCGGCCACGCCTGTGGGCAAGGAACTCAAGCTTACGGCCGGGGAGGAACTTCGCGCCGCCTTCTTTTTGCAGAGGAGGGAACTGGGACTGATCAACATCGGCGGCACAGGCACGGTGACGGTGGACGGAAAGGAGTATGAAGTGGCCCACAAGGACGGCATGTATATCGGCATGGGTGCAAAAGACATTTCCTTTTGCAGCATGGACGCAGGCAATCCGGCCAAGTTTTATTTCAATTCCACACCCGCCCATAAGACGTATCCTACCGTGTTGATTAAGCGGGAGGGGGAAGCTGCGGAAGGCGTTGTGATCATTCAGGAAAAAAACAAAGTGGCCTGCGGCTGTCTGGAGGAATCCAATGACCGTGTGATTAATAAGTATATCCTTCCCGGTCAGGTGGAAAGCTGCCAGCTGGTGATGGGGATGACGGCGCTGAAGCCCGGAAGCGTATGGAATACGATGCCTTGCCATACCCATGACAGAAGGATGGAGGTCTATTTGTATTTTGACATGCCAAAGGATGCGTTTGTGATGCATTATATGGGGGAACCTACGGAGACCCGGCACATTGTGATGCGCAACGAGGAGGCGGTGATTTCCCCCAGCTGGTCCATCCATGCGGGAAGCGGCTCCCAGGCATATACCTTTATCTGGGGCATGGCAGGGGAAAACCAGGAGTTTACCGATATGGATGCGGTTAAAAACACCGAATTGCAGTAAGGAGGGACAGACGATGGCATTTGAAATGAATCAATTTTCTTTGGAAGGAAAAATTGCGCTGATCACCGGAGCGTCCTACGGAATCGGGATGGCGATTGCAAAAGCTTACGCGGCGGCAGGCGCTACCATCTGCTTTAACGATATCAAAGCGGAGCTGGTGGAAAAGGGAATGGCAGCCTACAAGGAAGCGGGTATCTGCGCACACGGCTATGTGTGCGACGTGACCAGCGAAAAAGACGTGGAAAACTTGGTGGATACGATTGAAAAGGAAGTGGGCGTCATCGACATTCTGGTGAATAATGCGGGCATTATCAAGCGCATCCCCATGTGCGAGATGACGGCCGAACAGTTTCGGCAGGTGGTGGATGTGGACTTAAACGCCCCCTTTATCGTGTCCAAGGCGGTGATTCCTTCCATGATCAAAAAGGGACACGGCAAAATCATCAACATCTGCTCCATGATGAGTGAACTGGGCAGGGAGACCGTGTCCGCTTATGCGGCGGCAAAGGGCGGTTTAAAGATGCTGACCCGAAATATTGCCTCCGAGTACGGCGAATACAATATCCAGTGTAACGGCATCGGCCCCGGTTATATTGCAACGCCCCAGACGGCTCCGCTGCGCGAGATACAGCCGGATGGCAGCAGGCATCCTTTCGACCAGTTTATCATTGCCAAAACCCCTGCGGCCAGATGGGGGGAGACGGAGGATTTGCAGGGACCGGCCGTGTTCCTTGCTTCTGATGCTTCCAATTTTGTCAACGGGCATGTGCTGTATGTGGACGGCGGCATTTTAGCGTATATCGGGAAACAGCCGCAGTAACGGGCCGCAAAAAGCGGCAGAAATAAGGGGAAAGATGGTAGAATTTACTTTAAAAATCCTGCGCGCAGACGGCTCCACCGTCTGTGCGGACCATGGGCAGGGGCAGGCCGCAATCGTATATTCGGATGCATACCGGGAAGGGGATGTGATTGTGCTGGAAGCTTCTGCGGCCAACGTTCATCTGGTTTTTCAGGTGGATGATGCGCTGGGCAGCGCATTGGTTTATATCACGGATAAATCCGTGCGGTTTACGGTTCCGTTTGGGGAAAAACGGATTTGCTATTCCCCGAAAGCGTTTGCCGGTAATAAGCATTATCTGTATGTGCGGCTGGCCACAAAAGAGGAGATTGCGCCTTACCGAAATCTTGCTTTGAATGTGATGGATCAGCATGGGGAAACCTGCGTGTATCCCCATGCGTCGGCGAATGTGGAAACCCGGGGGGAATCCGTTTTTGCGGCGAGAAATGTTATTGACGGCGTGACGGAAAACCGTTCCCACGGGGAATGGCCGTATGCCTCCTGGGGGATCAACCGGGATCCCAACGCCTGTCTGAAGCTGGATTTTGGGCGGGAGGTAAAGATTGATAAGATCGAACTGGTGACGAGGGCGGATTTTCCCCATGATAGCTGGTGGACTCAGGCAACTTTTACATTCTCCGACGCAAGCACGCTGGATTTTGCCATGGAGAAAAGCAGCGGTGTGCAGACCTGTAGGTTTGCCCCCAAAACGGTGCGCTGGCTGACAATAGGGAACTTGGTCAAGGCCGACGACCCTTCGCCGTTTCCGGCCCTGACCCAGCTTGCGGTGTACGGGACAGAGGCTTAATGGAAGGAAAACGGGCGGAAAAGGAAATTTGTATTGGTAGATTTTTGTCCCTGGGTTTCCTATAATGAACCTGTAAGCCCGTAACCGAAGCTGCCCGGTCTGGCGGACGGCCAGCTTCGGTTACGGAAGGTTTGCATAACAATGCCACGCAGAAACGGAGGAATTATGGTGGGAATGGGAAACAGTTTGGAAAAAGCGGAATAATTGATTTGCGTGAATAATTGAAATTTTCTATTGTAAACAGTCGCAAAGCATGGTAAACTCTGTTTAAGTCATTTATTTGATAGGTATATATTTTCAGGAAATCTGATCTTTTCCTTCAGGTAGTCTGGCGGCAGAACATTTTGGTTTTGCCTGTAACGTTGCATGTCGGCAACATTTTCTATTTCAATTTCGTTTTTGGGGATAAAGTAGCAGAACTTTGTCTGGGGATTTTGCGGCAAAATTTTGGAAGGAACACGGGAGGCATCATGTCATATTTGGCATCCTGGTTTTGGAACCAGGGAAATTACAGGGAAAAGAACGAGGATTCTTTTTCCCTGCAGAGGGTGAGGCTGAACGGGCTTTTGGGAAGGCGGCAGGAAGCCGCACTGGTGGCGGTATGCGACGGAATCGGCGGGCTGCCACAGGGGGAGACGGCCAGCGGGTTTGTGGTTGAGCAATTGACAAAGTGGTTTTACCGGAAAGGTCTGGGCCTGATGGGCGGACTTTTTTGGACAAAAAGGACTGCCAGGGCTGCGGTGGAAGCCCTTTGGCGGATACAGGGACAGATGGAACGCTGTGAGAAGGCGGAGGGAATTTGTTGCGGCACCACCTGCACGGTGGCCCTGGTGAGGGGGAAACGGTTTTTGGTGCTGCATGTGGGCGACAGCCGGGCTTACCGGGTGGGAAGGAAAGAATGGCGCCTGACGCAGGATCATGTAAAGGGAGGCGCATTGTGCCGCTGTGTGGGGGCGTTTTCTTTTTGGCATCCGGATTTGTGCAAGGGAAGGCTGGGAAAGGGAGAGAGCCTGCTTTTATGTACGGACGGATTCTGCCGCCTTGCCCCGCAGGGGTTTTTCAAAGGAGCGCTTTTGGGGGAAAATGAGGGGGAGCAGACGCCCTACAAAAGATTGAAGGGTGTGGCGGGATTTTTGCGCGCGCAGGGGGAAAAGGATAACCAGACTGCAGTGCTGCTATCCTACAGGGGAAGGGGATGAAGGATTGTCTGTAACGGTTTTGCCGGGAGAAAAATATGAAGTCGCACAGATGGCGGGAAAGGGCGGCGCAGGGGAGGTTTTTAGGGTATATGACAGGAAACTTCAAAAAAACTGGGCGGCAAAGAAAATAAAGAAAAACTGTCCGGGAATGGAGGCGCTGGTACTTGGCAGGATAAAGGGGGGACGGTTTCCAAGAATTGTGGACATGGTGGAGGATGGGGAATTCTGCTATTTGATCATGGATTGGATTGAAGGGGAATCCCTGCAGACACAGTTGGAGCGCTTTGGGGCAATGACATGGGAAAAAGCGGTGGAGATAGGGATTGCCCTGTGTGAAGCCATTGGCGCATTGCATGCCATGCAGCCTCCGCTTTTATATTTGGACTGTAAGCCGTCCAATATTATGACGGACGGGGAGGGAGGGGTGTGGCTGGTGGATTTTGGAAGCACCCTGGAAAGCTGGGATGCGCAGACCGAGCCTGTTGCAGGAAGCATCGGATACGCGGCGCCGGAACAATTCGGAATTTTAACGGAAGAAGAGCCGGTTTTTGCACAGGAAGACGGGGCAAAAAGAGGAAGAAAGGCGGATGTGCGCAGCGATGTGTTTGGATTGGGACGGACGCTTTATGCGCTGCTTAGCGGCATGGACCCGTCAAAACCGCCCTATGCCGCTTGTCCGTTGCGGGATTGTAATCCGGAAATTCCAAGGAAATTGGAAAAGATTGTGGAAAGGTGTATGCAAAAGTCCCCATCAGAGCGTTTCGGAACGATGGAGGCTGTAAAAGGAGCCCTGCAGGGTTTTTTGGAGGAACATGCAAAAGGCGGATGGAAGAGGAAAATGCTGCCCTGGGGAACATGGCTGCTGCTTGGTGCAGCCTGTGGGACTGCGTGGCGTTTCTATCAAGCGGTACTGTGTAGGGAAGCGCTGCTTTGGAGAAAATTGGCCCTGCTTGTGGGAGAGTCGGTTTTTGCGTTGGCGGCCTGCCTTTGGCAGCGGTTTGTTGTGGAAAAAAGAAGGTGTTGCCGGGGAGGGTGGCAGCCGGAGCCGCTACAGAGCGTGCTGCGTACCCAAAAGGAGAGTGGCCGCTGGCTCTTTCTCCTGCTTTTTGTCGGAATGCTGGCCGGTTTATGGCAAAAGCCCGTATCGGCGTATGCATTCGGGGGAAAGCCCCAGATTGCGGCGGCTGCCAGGGGAGGGGAAAATATGGTTTCCAAGCTGCCGCTGGTGCTGCGCGACGCGCAATTGCGTAAGCTTTTGGTGAAAGAGGGTTCTGTTTTGGAGGTTGGGGAGCCGGTCTATTTGGAGTTGGATCCTGCGCTTTTTAAGCAGGGACAAAAACTGGAAATATCCGTTCGGGGAATGACGCAGGAGGGGGAGGTATTGGAATATCGCCTTTGGTATCGGCCGCTGGAGAGAAAAATGCCGTAGCCTTTTGGGGCCGTCCGGCGGCGGAATGTGTCGCTGGTGCGACCCGCCGCAGGACGGTAATGCGTACTTACGCACACTTTTTTATCTAAGTTCCTGCCCGGTCAGCATGGCATAGGCCTGTAAGTATTTGTCGATGGTCTTGTCCACAATTTCTTCCGGGAGCGTCCAGTCATGATTTTGATTGGCTTTGAGCCAGTCCCGGGCGAACTGTTTGTCAAAGGAGGGCTGGCTGTGGCCGGGCTCATAGCCGTCTGCAGGCCAGAAACGGCTGCTGTCGGGGGTGAGCATCTCGTCGCCCAGCACGATGTTGCCATTCTCGTCCAGCCCGAATTCAAATTTGGTGTCGGCGATGATGATACCGCGGCTTAAAGCGTAATCCGCACATTTTTTGTACAGGGCGAGGGTATAGTCGCGGAGTCTGGCGGCATATTCGCTGCCTTTGCCGGGAAAACGTTCCTCCAGATAGGCGATACTTTGCTCATAAGAAATATTTTCGTCGTGGTCGCCGATTTCAGCCTTGGTGGAAGGGGTATAAATGGGTTGCGGCAGCTTGTCGGCTTCCCGAAGTCCTTCCGGCAGGCGGATGCCGCAGACGGCGCCGGTTTTCTGGTAGCTGGCCCAGCCGCTGCCGGTGATATAGCCGCGCACGATGCATTCAATGGGAAGCATCTGCAGTTTCTTGCAGAGCATGCTGTTGCCGTCAAAATCCGGCTGCCGGAAAAATGCAGGCATATCCTTTACATCCGTGGAAATCATGTGGTTGGGAAGGATGTCCTTGGTCAGGTCAAACCAAAAGCGGGACATTTGGGTCAGGACAGTCCCTTTTTTAGTTACTTTGTTTTTTAAAATCACATCAAAGCAGCTGATGCGGTCTGTTGCGACCATAATTAAATTGTCGCCGTTGTCATAAATTTCGCGAACCTTTCCCTCTTTGATGGGCTTTTTGCTTTCTGTGTTTGTCATAATACCCTCCGTGTGAGCGATGCCTTGCCGTAAAAGGCATTGGCATAAGTAAGTATTGGTTGGTTTGTCTTTCTTAGCATACGACAAAAACGTAACGGTACGGGCGTAGCCTGGCCGTCACAAAAAACTACATTACCAGTTAAACAGATTCGCAGACAAAAATCAATAACTTTTCAAGGGAGTTTT
>CARDPF010000096.1 GCA_948960675.1 uncultured Eisenbergiella sp. | reverse complement strand
GAGATCTACACTCTTTCCCTACACGACGCTCTTCCGATCTGTTAGGTTGAAAAACCATATGCGACAGTTTTTCAACCGTGAGTGTATGCCTGCTAAAGCAGGCAGGAAGGTTAAGATGGATAAGCAGGGAAAGATTTATGTGGCAGGGCATCGGGGAATGGTGGGTTCCGCCATTGTCCGCGCGCTGCAAAAAGAAGGATATCAAAATATTGTCACCAGAAGCCACCGGGAAGTGGATTTATGCAGCCAGGATGGGGTGGATGCGTTTTTTGCGCAGGAAAAGCCGGATTACGTTTTCCTTGCGGCCGCCAAAGTCGGGGGCATTATGGCCAATCAGGAAGCGCTGGCCGATTTTATGTATGAGAACATGATGCTGGAGATGAACGTGATTCATGCCGCGTGGAAGAACGGCTGTAAGAAGCTTTTGTTTTTGGGCTCTTCCTGCATTTATCCGAGGATGGCGCCCCAGCCCATGCCGGAGAACTGCCTTCTCACAAGCGAACTGGAAAAGACCAATGAGGCTTATGCGCTGGCCAAAATTTCAGGCTTAAAATATTGTGAGTTTTTGAACCGCCAGTATGGGACGGATTATATTTCCGCCATGCCCACCAATCTGTATGGGCCAAACGATAACTATCACCCGCTGCACAGCCATGTACTTCCGGCCCTGATCCGCAGGTTCCATGAGGCGAAGGAACAAGGGCGCAAAGAGGTGGTTTGCTGGGGGAGCGGAGAGCCCCTGCGGGAATTTTTGTATGTGGACGATTTGGCAGACGCCTGTGTATTTTTGATGAATCACTATTCCGGGGACGAGACGGTGAATGTGGGAACGGGTAAGGAACTGACCATCCGGGAACTGACCCAGCTTGTGGCAAAAGTGATCGGCTATGAAGGGGAAATTTTGTGGGATCCTTCCAAGCCCGACGGAACGCCCAGAAAGCTTTTGGATGTCTCAAAACTTAAGAAGCTGGGGTGGACATATAAGACGGAACTGGAGGATGGCATAAGACTCGCTTATGAGGATTTTTTGCACAATCCCATGCGGGCGGAAAGATAAAAAATGAACATTATATTGTTGTCCGGGGGATCGGGAAAGAGACTTTGGCCCCTTTCCAATGATATCCGCTCCAAGCAGTTTATAAAAATATTCGGGACCGAAAACGGGGAATACGAATCCATGGTGCAGCGCATATACCGGCAGATCCGGGAGACGGATCCGGATGCGCTTGTGACCATTGCAACTTCCAAAACCCAGGTTTCCGCCATCCACAACCAGATTGGGGAAGAAGTAGGGATATGTGTGGAGCCGTGCCGCAAAGATACGTTTCCGGCACTGGCGCTGGCAGCAGCCTGGCTGCATGATTTAAAAGGCCTTTCGAGCGGGGAAACAGTGGTGGTGTGCCCGGTGGATCCTTATGTGGAATCGGAGTATTTTACGGCCCTGTCCGAGATGGAAAAACTGCTGGGAGAAGGGGATGCCGATCTTGTTTTGCTGGGCATTGCACCTTCCTATCCGAGTGAAAAATACGGATATATCCTGCCGGCGGATACCAAAAAAGTAAGCCGCGTGTGCCGGTTTAAAGAAAAACCGAGCCGGGAGGAAGCGGCGGAATGGATTTTGCAGGGTGCTTTGTGGAACGGCGGCGTGTTTGCTTTCCGTCTGGGTTTTATGCTGGAAAAGGCAAAGGAGCGGCTCGGCACGGCGGATTACGATGAACTGTACGCCGGCTATAGGCAGCTGGATGCCATTAGCTTTGACAGGGCAGTGGCGGAACGGGAAACGAACATGGAAGTCCTGCGTTTTTTGGGGGCATGGAAAGACCTGGGGACTTGGAATACCCTGACCGAGGCGATGGAGGAAAACAGCGTCGGCAATGCGATTTTAAACCCGTCCTGCGAGAACGTGCATGTGGTCAACGAACTGGATGTTCCGGTGCTGTGCATGGGGTTGAAGGATGTGGTGGTTTCCGCCAGTCCGGAAGGAATTTTGATTTCCGATAAGGAACAGTCCAGCTATATCAAACCTTATGTGGATCAGATGGACCAGCGTATCATGTTTGCGGAAAAGTCCTGGGGAAGTTTCCGGGTCATTGATGTGGAGGACGCCAGCATGACAATCAAGGTGACTTTGAACCCAGGCTGCTCCATGAACTACCACAGCCATGACAGGAGGGACGAGGTCTGGACCATTATTTCCGGCGAGGGACGCACCATCGTGGACGGTATGGAACAGCCCGTACAGGCGGGGGATGTGGTGACGATGCAGGCGGGATGCCGCCACACGATCATTGCGGACACCGAACTGAAAGTGATAGAAGTCCAGCTGGGCAGGGAGATCAGCGTGTATGATAAGCGAAAATTTGAACCGGAGCGCTAGTCCGTTTTTGCTAAAACCTGCAGGGAAGGATTATCTATGGGGGGGAAACCGCTTAAACGATGATTTCTCCAAAGAAATTGCGCTCAGCCCCCTGGCGGAGACCTGGGAGTGTTCCACCCACCCGGACGGCCCCAGCATTGTGGCAGGCGGGGAGCATGCGGGCAAAACCCTGACCAGTGTTTTGCGGGAACATCCCGAATATTTGGGATCCCATCCCAGGACCAGGGGGGAACTTCCCATTTTGATTAAACTCATTGATGCCAAAAGGGATTTGTCGGTACAGGTGCATCCGGACGATGGGTATGCGATGGTTAAGGAAAACGGTTCCCTTGGCAAGACGGAAATGTGGTATGTGCTGGATGCCGCTAAGGATGCAAAACTCATATACGGTTTTCATCACGATATGCAGAAAGAAATTTTACAGGAGAGCCTGAAGGCGGGAACGGTTGAGAAATGTCTGCAGAAGGTTTCGGTAAAACGGGATGACGTTTTTTTGGTGGAGGCGGGAACCGTACACGGAATCGGGGCGGGCATATTGCTGGCAGAGATTCAGGAGAGTTCCAATTTAACTTACAGGCTTTACGATTATGACCGTGTGGATAAAGACGGGAGAAAGCGGGAACTGCATATACAAAAGGCATTGGATGTGGCAAATTTAAAAAGCAGTGCGGAGCCCAGGCAGCCGCTGCGCGTGTTGAAGTATAAAAAGGGGTGCGCCACGGAACTTTTGTGCCGCTGTAAATATTTTCAGGTGGAACGGCTGCTGATCAATACGGAACGGTGCAGGCAGATGGCGGATTTTAGGACGGGTGGAAACTCTTTTCAGGTATTGTTATGTATCGGTGGCTGCGGCGTTTTGCTGGAAGAGGGCGGAGGGGCCATTCATTTTTTTAAGGGGGACTGTATTTTTGTGCCGGCGTGTTCCAAACCATTGAAAATACATGGAAAGGCCCAAATGCTGAAAGTGGAATGCTGACGGGCCGGGAGGGCAGGAATGTATCAGAGAAAATCCAGGCTTCAAAATCTGATTGTGCTGATGTTGGATTGTGTTTGTATTACAATCAGCCTGATTACAGCCAATTATATCAGAAACGGAAGCTTTTTTTATAGCGATGATGCAAGGATGGATTTCGGACTTTTGCTCGGGGCCTGTCTTACCGTCTATCTGGCGTTTAATCTGTTCCGGAATTTGAACAATAAATTTTTTTTAAGGGGGCCTTTGCATGAACTGGCCTGTATTGTCAGGAATAATGTCCTGCTGTTTTGCGGGGCTGCGGTGATCCTGTACTTTTTGGGGCTGCTGGATGCTTATTCCCGTCTCGTTTTTCTATATTTTATTTTGCTGGATTGCGTATGCATGTTTGTGACGCACCAGATTTGGAAGCGGATCCTGCCTGCCTTGTACCGGTATTTCGGGGAAACAAGAAAGCTTCTTCTGGTGGCAGATTTATGCAATGCCGCTGCCCTGGTACAGGACATGGAAGGCATAAAGGATTACAGCTATGAACTGACCGGTATTGTATTGCTGGATCAGGAAAGTACCGGCGGGGAAGTGGAAGGCATAAAAGTAGTGTCCGACAGGGCAGGTTTGGTGGAGTATTGCCGTAACGCTTCCCTGGATGAAGTGATCGTGGTGGCGGGGGCTGCTGCGTCCAAAGAAGGGACAGGTATGGGTGCTGCCGTGACCGTTCTGGATGTGATGGAGGAATTGGCGCAGATGGGTATCACCATCCATTACCATATCCCGGTTCCGGAGCTTAATGGGGCGCGTCAGAAGGTGCTTTCCCAATTCGGCCGGTTTTATACCGTAACTTATGCGAACCGTGTGGTTCCGGTGGGGCAGACGCTGTTAAAGCGCATGATAGATGTGGCGGGAGCCCTGACAGGATGTGTGGCATTGGCGGTATTGACCGTCATTGCAGGGCCGCTTATTAAATTAGAGTCTCCCGGGCCGGTTTTTTTTGCGCAGCGCCGGGTGGGGCGTAACGGCCGGATTTTTAAGATGTATAAATTCCGTTCCATGTATGCGGATGCGGAGGATCGCAAAAAAGAACTGATGGGAAAAAACGAGATGAACGGCCTGATGTTTAAGATGGAGAACGATCCGCGGATCACAAGGATTGGCCGTTTTATGCGCAAAACCAGTCTGGATGAGTTCCCGCAGTTTATCAATATCCTCAAAGGGGATATGAGTCTGGTGGGAACCAGGCCGCCCACGCTGGATGAGTTTGCCCAATACAGCCCTTATCACAAGAAACGTTTGAGTTTCCGGCCAGGGCTGACCGGTATGTGGCAGGTGAGCGGCAGAAGCGACATTACGGACTTTGAGGAAATTGTCCGTCTGGATGTGGAGTATATTGACAACTGGTCCATCGGTCTGGACATCAAAATTCTGCTCAAAACCGTGTTGCAAGTGTTTTGCGGCAGCGGCGCAAGATAGGGGCTTTTTATGCCGGCCAAACGGCCTTGGGCAGGACGTTTGGCCATGCCGCATGGGTCAGGGGGCCGTTTCTTTCAGGATCCGGAAGGTGTCGTCCATCAAAATCCAGTTTGGCCGGAAAAATTGCATGATTTGCCAGTATATGGCGCCCTGGAGTCCGTATTCGGTGATGAGTCCGAATTTTTCCCGGATGCTTCTGACATCTTCAAACCAAACCTCATGGGTCAGTCCGTCCTTTTCGTAGGTGAAATGGGGGGACATGGCTACCGGATCAAATTGGATGACAGCGTCGTTTTCGATGGCGGTTTCCACGGCGCGCTGCAGGGAAATGGCGGTAGCGCGGGAGGTTCCGCGCACATAGGGAAGCGTCCAATCGTATCCGTAGTTGGGGATGCCCAGGTTGATTTTGGCCGGTTCGATTTCGGAAACTGCGTATTCCACTACGCGCCGGACTTCGTGAATGGGGGCAACGGCCATTGGGGGTCCGTAGGTATATCCCCATTCGTATGTCATCAAAAGAACGCTGTCCGCTGCCATTCCAAGTCCCGGGTAATCCTTTCCCTCATAGAGGGTGCCCTTTTGCTCCGCGGAAGTTTTGGGTGCGAGGGCGACCGATACCTTGTAGCCGATGGCATGGATGGCGTCCCGGACCTTTTGGACAAAATCCACATAGGCCTGGCGGTCCTGCGGAAGGATATATTCAAAATCCAAATCCACTCCCTGAAAGCCTTTTTCCAAAACGGTATCCACCAGCTGGTCCACAAGTGTCGCTACCTTTGTTTCACTGTTTAACACCTCATGGATCAGGAAATTGTTGAAGGCATTTTCGGCATCCCGGGGCGTCAGGGTCAGGATCGGCCTGGCGTCATTTTCTTTGGCCAGACGGATCATGAAGGCATCATCAGGATAAGGGGCGACAAGGTTTCCGTCCATGGTGAAGCCGTAGGAAAAAACATAAAGCCCGCTCAGCCAGGGCAGGGTTTCCTCCAGCGTATCCGTTTGAATGTAGGGATAGGCGTATCCGCCGGCGTAGGCGCTGCGTTTTGGAAGATTGCCATCGGTGATTTTTGGGGGCAGAAGGAGCGCCTGCCCGATGGCCAGGCGGTAGGGATAGGCCAGCTGGTTGTTATAGATGAGGGCATCCACTAAGACTCCGTAGCTTTGGGCAATGCTATCCACGGAATCCCCCGGTTTTACAACATAAATTTCCATGTAAATCCTTACTGCAAAGGCAAAAGCCTTTGTCATTTTTCTCTTTTCCATAATATATGCAAATTCGGATATAAATTCCTGTTGTTTTTTTCCCGCATATTGGATATAATAGTCTTAACCTGGAATGAACGATAACCCTTATCGTTTTGAACCTACATTTTCTTTAAACGGGATTCCTATATTGCCGGGTAGATGTCAGGCCCCCATTGCGCAGGGGAAGGCAGAAGCGCCGGTTGCGGTTACCCACCTGGCCTAGGCTAGGAGTCAGAAGATAAGGGGCGTCATTTTGGGGATACAAAAGAAAAGGGCAGCCGGACGGCTGCCTTTTTACGATAATAGCTGTGTGAGTGGGGAGGTCATTTTGGCAGAACGGCTGTACATACAAAACCGTAGGGAACGGGAGAGAAGAAAAAAGCAATTTCGCCTTGCGGGAAAGGGGTTCCTGATTCTGCTGGGCTGCGGACTGTTTCTTTTTCTCGCGGGAAGATGTGTGGTGGAGATCACAACGCCCAAAGAGGAAAGCAGTGGGGAATACGTGCCGCTGCAGGAAGCGGGAAACCTGGTCTGGCTGTTGGCAGACACGGCGGCATCCCTGCCGGAGGAAGAACAAAGTGTTTTGGGGGAAATGCCGGATCCGGATGCGGTTTTGGCGTTTTTGCAAAAAATGGATGCGTCGGAAGGGGATGGCTATTTGACCCATGGGCAGGCCAGGCAGCTGCTTTCTTTTTTGCCCAATCCGGACGTCCATCCGCTGGATTTTGGGAAAAAGAGGGAAAGGGTAAAGCTTGCGGACTGGTTTTCCTGGTTTGACGGCGCGCGTGCCATGTATGACCGGGCCGGACGGATTCAGGATGTGTCCGTCACGGTGCTTGGGGCCGGCGGTTTTGTGAAGCGAAACGACGGGACGAGGCTTTTGGGGCAGCAGCTTTTGGCCACGGAGGCGGAGTGGGAAATATACGCCACCCGTTTTTCCCAAAAGGAAATGACAGGGCGGACGCTGTGCGCCGTGAGCCGGGACGGGGGCCTGTATGCCATCCGCAAGCAGGAGGCATCGGAATTTGTCCTTTCAAACGCCTGGGTTATGCAGGCGGGGAAAGAGGGGATTACTTTCTTTTGGAATGACTATGAAATTCAGGTTCCTGCGTCCGCCCCTGCAGGGGATGAAAGCGGGGAAAAACCGCTGCTGTTGGAAACAAAAAAAGACACCATAGCCGACCTTTCCTTTGTGGACGGGCAGATTGTTTTGGTGGCCTACAAAGAAAATAAAATATCGGGACGGCTGTTAAGGATTGCGGACGGCGGCGCAGAGGTGGAGGGCCACGGTTTTTTTCCTTTTTCCGAGCAGCTTAAAATTTACCAGCTATATGGGAGAATGCGAAGGCTCTACACCGGCGATTTGCGTATCGGCTATGCGTTTACGGATTTTGTTGTGGAGGATGGGGAAATTGCGGCGGCGCTTGTGCCAAAGGAAGAGAAGATGGAATATATCCGCGTGCTGGTCAAGACCTCCCATTACGGGGGGGCTTACCATGATTTTCTTACCATGCAGGCGGATTGTGACTGCAGCGTTTATGCAGGTTCCCAAAGGAAGGAACCTGTGGCGAAGCTGCGGGCAGGGGAGGAACTCACCGTTTCCAAGGACAGCAGCCTGTTTGGGGAGGGGGACCGCATCCGTGTGGAACCGGATATCCTTACCGGGCATATACGGCTTTTGAACGTGGCCCGCGCACAGGAAAGCCCGGCATACCGGGGAAGCTTTGAGTTTGTCAAAAGCAGGGACGGGATTGTGGCGGTCAACGAACTTCTTTTGGAGGAATACTTATATGCGGTGGTGCCCAGCGAGATGCCGGCATCCTATCCGCTGGAGGCGCTCAAAGGGCAGGCAATTTGCGCCAGAACATATGCCTATGCAAAAATGTGTCATGCAGGGCTTCCTACATACGGCGCCCATGTGGACGATAGCGCAGGCTTTCAGGTGTACCAAAACATAGCCGAAAATCCGGAGACCACCAGGGCGGTCAGGGAGACGAAGGGCGAAACCCTGTTTTTCGGGGAGGAACTGGCGGAGGTATATTATTATTCCACTTCCTGCGGTTACGGGGCTGATGCCAGCGTGTGGAGGGACGGGAATGCGGAGGCTTATCCGTATCTGGTTTCCCAAAAAATCGGTGAAGGGGATCATTTTTTCGAAGAGCAGGAGCCATGGTTTCGCTGGCGGTATGAGGTGGCTTCCCTGCAGGAGGATGTCATAAACAGTGCCATACAGAAAAGGTATGATGCCAATGCGGGCAATGTGCTGACCCGCCAGCCGGACGGGGGTTTTGTCTCCCAAAAGCCTCCGGAAACCGGGAGAATACGGGAAATTTCCGTCGCCCTCTACGGGGCAGGGGGTGTGGCCGGGCAATTGCTGATTGAGGGGGAGAGGGCGACGATTTTGGTTAAGACGGAACATAATATCCGTTATGTCCTCTGCGACGGTGTAGCACAGGTGTTAAGGCAGGATCAAAGCAGTGTGCAGGCACCGTCCATGATACCCAGCGCCTTTTTTTCCATGGAGACTTCCAAAGCGGACGGTTATGTGGTAGGATATACCCTGTCGGGCGGAGGGTTTGGACACGGTGTGGGGCTTTCCCAGAACGGGGCGCGCAATATGGCGTTGGCCGGATGGACTTCGGACGACATTCTGGCATTCTTTTTTAAGGGATGCACTGTAAATACCATTTATTAGACGGATGAAGGAGCGCACGGCTTATGCTGCCTATGAAGAAAATGATACGGCTGATTCGGGGATTTACCGCACATATGTCAAAAACCAATGTAAACGCATATGCGGCAAGTTCCGCCTTTTTTATCTTTTTATCGCTGATACCGGTTATTATCCTGCTTTGTTCCCTGCTGCCGTATACGCCGCTGCAGAAATCCGATTTGCAGAATGCGGTCAATCAGGTGATGCCGCTGCCGATGGTAGCCTTCATGCTGCCGCTCATTGATTCCCTTTATAGCAGTACGGTGGGAGTAGTCAGTGTTGCCGCAGTGGTGATGATCTGGTCGGCCAGTAAGGGAATGCTGGCCCTGATGCGCGGGCTCAATGCCATGAATGGGGTGTCGGAGGACAGAAATTATGTGCTGCAGCGGCTGATGGCCTCCTTTTATACCGTGGTTATGCTGATTTTACTTTTAATGTCGCTGATACTGATGGTCTTTGGAAATACACTGGTGCGGGTGCTCAATACCTATATTCCCGTATTGGACGGGATTTGGAATTTCCTGATGCATTTTAAAATCCTGTTTTCCTGGGGGATTCTGACTGCCGCCTTTATGGTGATCTATGCCTATGTGCCTAACGTGAAGCTGAAAGTGAAAAACCAGTTTCCCGGCGCGCTGTTTTCCGCCGTCACCTGGAACCTGTTTTCCTGGGGGTTTTCCATCTATATTGATACTTTTAACGGATTGAGCGTCTACGGCAGCCTTACCGCAATTGTCGTAATCATGCTTTGGATCTATTTCTGCATGTACCTTCTGCTGATCGGAGCCCACATCAACCGCTTTTTGGAAACCTGCCGGAGTAACAGTTCAGACAGGTCTGCGCATTTACTGCGCAGACCGTGAGAATATGTGGTGGCAGCAAGCATCCGCCCCATCGCGTAGCGATTTTCATGGGCGGATGCCCAAACAGGTCAGACTTGTCTGAACTGTTACCTGCCGGAAAAAATAATGTGGAAACGGGCTTGACTTTTTGGGGGTTCTTTTTTACAATAGAAACCATAATGTGAAAGGCTGTGAAGGTGTCAGTAGCGTCTGTAATTTCCATCCAGAGAGGAGGGGCCGTTGGCTGGAAGCTCATCCGGGTTCGTGCAGACTGTGAATTTCCCACCGGAGCTGTCCGGTTGAAATGTCAAGTAAACCGGAACGTTTGGGCACGTTACGCTACAAGGAGGGCCCGCCGGTAAGACAGGGTGGGAAGATGGGTGGTACCGCGGAAATAATTTCGTCCCTGGTTTAGCGATAAACTGGGGATTTTTGTCGTTGCAAAACGGTTGTGAGGGATCCCCGGAGAAGAGAAAGGAGTCTTGCTGTGAAGGAAAAACTGGAGAAGATCAGGAAAGAGGTTCTGGCGCAGATCCAAGAATCCCAAAGTCTGGAAAAACTCAACGACGTCAGGGTCTTGGCACTTGGCAAAAAAGGGCTGCTGACAGAGCTTTTAAAAGGGATGAAGGAGGTGGATCCAAAAGACCGCCCCAAGGTGGGACAAATGGTCAACGAGGTGCGCGCCGAAATCGAAACGGCACTGGAGGGCGAGAAAGAGAAGCTGGAAGGCATATTGCGTGAGGCGCGCCTAAAGAGCGAGGTTATCGACGTGACCCTGCCCGCCGCCAAAAATAAGGTGGGACACCGGCATCCCAACACCATTGCGCTGGAGGAAGTGGAACGCATTTTTGTGGGGATGGGCTATGAGGAGGTGGATCCAAAAGACCGCCCCAAGGTGGGACAAATGGTCAACGAGGTGCG
>CARDPF010000095.1 GCA_948960675.1 uncultured Eisenbergiella sp. | reverse complement strand
CGACCACCGAGATCTACACTCTTTCCCTACACGACGCTCTTCCGATCTCAGATCCTCCTCCATCGGCATGGTGAAGGGATGGTGCATGGCCACAAAGCGGTTTTCCTCCTCACTCCATTCAAACTGGGGGAATTCCACTACCCACAAAAAATGAAAAGCGTTATGGTCAATCAGCCCCATCTGTTCCCCCAGTTCCAGGCGCAGTGCGCCCAGCACGTTCCATACAACCGTATTTTTATCGGCCGCAAACAGCAAAAGATCCCCGGGCTGTCCGTCCATGCGTCCGGCCAGCCTGTCCAGCTGCTCCTGTGTCATAAACTTTGCAAAGGAGGATTTGTAAGTGCCGTCCTGCTGTATCGACAAATATGCCAGCCCTTTTGCCCCATACCCTTTTGCAAAATCCACCAGCGCGTCGATCTTTTTTCTGGGCATACCGGCCTGCCCTTTTGCGTTGATGCCGCGCACGCTGCCGCCTGCGGCAAGCGCACCCGTAAACACGCCAAAACCACAGTCTTCCACCAAATCGGATACGTCCGTCAGTTCCATGCCAAACCGGGTGTCGGGTTTGTCCGACCCGTAACGGTTCATGGCGTCTATCCACTTCATCCTCGGCAGGGGAAGGGCAATCTCCAAGCCCACCGCCTCCTTGCATACCGCCTGCAAAAGCCGTTCGTTGACATCCATCACATCCTCTGCATCCACAAAGGAAAGTTCCATATCCACCTGGGTAAACTCCGGCTGTCTGTCCGCCCGCAAATCCTCGTCCCGAAAACATTTGGCAATCTGGAAATAACGGTCATAGCCGGAACACATCAAAAGCTGCTTAAACAGCTGCGGGGACTGGGGCAGCGCATAAAAGCTGCCGGGATGCACCCGGCTTGGCACCAGGTAATCCCGCGCCCCCTCCGGGGTGGATTTACACAAAATAGGCGTCTCGATCTCCAAAAAGCCCTCCTGCGCCAAAAAGCTGCGGAACGCTGTACTAATTTTGCTGCGCAGGATAATTTTTTGCTGCTGGTCCGGCCTGCGCAAATCCAGATACCGGTATTTTAAGCGGATATCCTCCTTGGTCCTGGAATGCTCCTCAATGGGAAACGGCGGGGTCTGCGCCTCGGACAAAATCCGTAGGCTGTCGGCCCGTACCTCCACCTGACCGGTGGCAAGGGCTTCATTCACCGCCCCGGCACGTTTCTCCACCTTTCCGGTCACTGCCACCACAAACTCGCTGCGCAAACGTTCCGCTTTTGCAAAATTTTCGCTGCCGCAGTCGGCCTCCTCAAATATAATCTGCAAAATGCCCGCCCGGTCACGCAAATCCACAAAAATAATACCGCCCTTATTCCTTTGCTTTGCCACCCAGCCCATCACCGTAACGGTCTGTCCCTGTCTGGCAAGGGACACCTCCCCGCACCGGCAGGTTCTTTTTAATCCTTTCATTGTCTCCGCCATCGCCTGTCTCCTGTTTTTCCTTATTGCATCGGATTTTTGTAAAATTCCTGAAAGTCTTCATATCCTTCCTTCAAAAGCTGCTCTTTCTGGAATTTTTTGTTTTTGTTCATCCTAGACACCAGCACCTGCGCGCCGTCCCTGCGAGCCTCCTGCGCCTGCATAATCACCCTGCGCAGCGTCTCGGGGGATACCCCCTTTTCAATCAGGTATGCAACCTTTTTGGGCTGTCCGGGAATCCGGAAGCCCTTCTCCATCATCAACAGGATGATACGCTCAAAGCCGATGGAAAACCCGCAGGCAGGCACGTCGTTTCCGGTAAACAGGCCCACCATTTTGTCATAACGCCCGCCGCCTCCGCAGCTTCCGCCAAATTCCGGAATGGCAATCTCAAAAATCGTCCCGGTATAATAGGACATGCCCCGCACCAGCGTAGGGTCAAAGACCAGCGCAAAATCCGGCGAACCGGTAGCGCGCACGCTGTCTATAATCTCCCGCAGATTTCGTTCCACCTCTTCTTCCAAAAATCCATCCAGACGGTTTACCAGATAGGAAAGCTTGTCCTGTGCCGTCTCAAGCCCTTTGAAAAGCCCCATGTATCTTTCCACACAGTCCGCCGCAAACCCGCTCTTTTCCAGTTCGTCCGCAACGCCTTCCATGCCGATCTTATCCATTTTGTCCAAAATGATGAACACCCTGTCGTAATCTTCCTGCGCAAACCCGCTGTAGGCCGCCATCGCCTTTAAAATCCTTCTCTCGTTGATCCGGACTTCAAAATTGTGAAATCCCAATTTCCCCAGGGTCGTGGTGGTGGCCAAGATCAGTTCGATTTCCGCCAGGTTGGAGGGCTCGCCGAAAATGTCGATATCGCACTGCACCAGCTGCCGGTAACGCCCCCTCTGCGGCCGGTCCGCACGCCACACGTTACCGATCTGCAATGCCTTAAAGGGCGAGGGCAGTTCGTTGGCATGATTGGCGTAAAAGCGCACCAGCGGCACCGTCAGGTCATAGCGCAGCCCCCCGTCCACCAGATCGGCCTCCGAGGAGGCTGTCTCCAGATTAAGCTTTTCCCCCCTTTTTAAAATCTTGAAAATCAGTTTTTCATTCTCCCCGCCCTGTTTGCTGTTTAAGTTGGCAATGTGTTCCACACAGGGCGTCTCAATGGACAAAAAACCAAATTTTGCATAGGTCTCCTTGATCACGGAAATACAATAGTCCCGCAGCTGCATCTCTGCAGGCAGGATATCTTTCATGCCGGTTGTCGGCTTTTTGATAAGGGCCATCTTTTTGTTTCCTCCTTTAAGTCCCGTTTCCTGCTATTTTACATTCTCCTTGGCGGCGGCGGATGCCATCTGCCTGTACTTTTCCTTTTCGGCCGCCATCTCCTCCACCGATTTTTCCTGCAGGGTAAAGCCCTTAACCGGGCGGTAGGGCAGCAGGTCTTTCTGCATGCGCTCCTTTGCCTTCCGTATCTCTTCTGCATACTGGGGCAGCCATTTTTCCTGCGCCACCAGCATCTCGTCGATCATCTGCCGGATTTCCCCGGGAGTGCATACCGCCCCGGTCAAAGGATCCATCATCCCTGCCTGATAGAGCAGATTGATGTCTGCATGCACCGCCGCCTCCACGGCAAGCTTCTGTACCCACACGGACTGGGAACAGATGGCTGCGCATCCCAGCGGCAAATCCCCCACCTTGGGAACGCTGACGCCGTTGCCGTCCACATAGCAGGGAACCTCCACTACGCATTCATCCGGCAGGTTGGTGATCGTGCCGCGGTTCATAACGTTAAAATGTCCCCGGTAAGGCCGCCCCGTTTCCAGGGATTCTATAATATAGGAGCCGTGCTCTTCCGAACGTTTTTCCGCCACAAAGCGGTTTGGCTCCTCCTGCATCCAGTTGGGAAAATCCGTCTCAAACCAATTGCGGGACTCCTTGCACACCCGAAGATACCCGGCCGTTTCCCCCTGAATCCACGACGAATAGTTGATCCACTTTTCCATTTCCTTTGGGCGCTTGCGGTACCACATCAAATACTCGGAAAGATGGCCGTTGGATTCGGTGGAATAATAGCCGAAGTTTTTCATCACATCCAGACGGATATTTTCATCCTTGGCAAACTCTGCCTGACACAACAGCGGATAGAGTTCGTCCTTTCTCTCCACCCCGTCGGTCTTGACGCTGATATACCAGGTCTGGTGGTTTAAACCGGCGCAGATAATGTCCACATCCTTTTTATCCCGCCCAAGGGCCTGCGCAATCTGGGAATGCCCGTGCTGCACGCCATGGCAAAGCCCGTAGGTCTCCACATGCCCATATTGGTTCGCCGCCCAGGTCAGCATGGCATTGGGATTGGAATAGCTAAGCATCCTGCATCCCGGCAGGGCCACCTCCCGGATATCCTTACAGAAATCCAGAATGGCCGCCACCCCGCGCTGCCCATACATAATACCGCCGATACAAAGCGTATCCCCCACACACTGATCCACGCCGTATTTGAGCGGAATCTCCACATCCGTGGCAAAGGCCTCCAGCATCCCGATGCGCACACAGTTTACCACGTATTTCGCATCCCGAAAAGCCTCCCTCCGGTCCAGGGTCGCTTGGATTTTGATATCCAGACCGTTGGCTTCAATATCCCGCTGGCAAAGCTGCGTCACCATCCGCAGATTCTCCTCGTTAATATCCGTAAAAGATACCTCAATATCATGAAATTCCGGCACGGTCAGGATATCCGACAACAGCCTTCTGGTAAAGCCGATGCTCCCCGCGCCGATAAACGCTACTTTAAACCCCATCCGATTCTCCTCCTCTTTCGTTATACGGACTATTATATTTTGTATCCCCAAAAAGTCAATAGAATCTATTTAACCGGCGTTTGTGTCTGAACCGCTGCCTTCGGCAAACCGGTACAAAAAAGCCGCCACGCCACAAACATATTTTTTGCAGGGCATGGGCCGATCCGGTTCCTGCCCCGGCAGCTTTCCCGCGAGCATGTCCTGCGCCCCCGCCAAAAGTCCCGGAATAATATCTGCTTGCAGCGGATAGCTTCCATGGGACGGCCATATGGTATCAAAGGCCTCCGCCAGCCCTGCCATTTTTTTGAGGGTGCATTGAAATGCCTGCATATTGCGCCCCGGGCCAAACATGAAAATATTCCCATCCTGAATCGTATCGCCGGAAATGAGCATACGCTTTGCACGTTCCAACAGCATAATGCTTCCGGGCGTATGCCCCGGGGTTAAGATCACTTCAAACCTCCAGTTCCCCAAATCAATCACATCGCCTTCCCAAAGCGAAAGTACATCCTCCATGCAGCAGTCCTTGGGCAGCCTATCCTGATAATAATCCATCTCCGCCGGATGCATGTATACCGGTTGAAAATCCTTGTTGCATCCCGTATGATCCCTATCCGTATGGGTATTTACCAAAAATACCGGTAAGTCCGTCAGTCCTGCCGCCATTTCCCGAATCGGCAGCGTGCCAAACCCCGAGTCAACCAGCATGGCGCTTTTGTCCCCCTCAAACAAAAAAGAACGGACCCCGTTTTCCTCAAAAATCCAAAAATGTTCCGAAACCTTTATCATAGGATTCATCCCTGCCACCTCCTAAAACATTGATTGTAATCCGATTATAACAGTTCTACACTCCATTTGCCACCCTAAAAAGCGCCTCCCACAAAAATCAATTTTGCGGTAGGGGAGAGGCAGGGACGGTTTCCCGGCAGCCTGTGGGGGCGCATGGCCATGGATAAACGGCTACTCCTTTTCCTTACAGTTTTTGATGTGCGCCTTGAGCTTTTTCATGGCCCAGTCATAGTGGCTGGAGGTATTGCTGACAAAATAGGATCCCAGCGCGCTTGTACCGACCCATTTGAATACCCCTTTTGTAAATAGTTCGGCATTGGAAAACGTTTCGGCCAGACACAACACTTCGTTGTGGGATTTTTCCAGCATTTCCTTTGCTTCCTCCAAAGACGTGCCCTGGTGCTTTTCCCAAAATGCTGCGTTCATCTGCCCGTACGTCCTCCAATTGTACGGCTGGGGAATAAAAGCCTGTTCCTCCCCGTTTTGGTTGGCGTGCACCCAGTTTAGCAAAAGCCGGTGCCATTCATACAGATGAATCAAAACATCCCGGAGGTTTTTGTCCCGCCTCCAATGCGCCTCTTTCTTTTTTCCATCCCCCGCAAAATCAAAATCGGTTGTCAGTTCCTTTTGGGTCATCCCCGCAATGAGAACGTTCAATTTCCTGTAGTTGTCAGTTGCAGCAGCCATTAAGCCTGCCTTGGTAGTGGGTCTTGCCATCTTTTCCTCCATTTCTGCGCCGCCTTGCAGCGCGGAAACACAAATCCCGTTTCTCCTTCCCGCCCTGCGAAAGAGCCTTACAGCCTGCTACGTTTAGGGCGGCATGTTTTTATTATCACCTTGAATATAACACACAAATACTGACATCCCATGTCATGGTTTATTTTTTTCATAAATTTTATGTGCCTGCTTGGCCAAAACCCCTCTCAAGTATGCAGGCTCGATAACCTCCACCCCTGTCCCAAAGGAAAGCAGATAGCCCACCAGCCACGCATCCACAGGCATATTTGCACAAGCAATAAAATCCCCGTTTTCCTGATGTTTGATCTGCGTTTCATCAAATTCATCATACACGCGGTATCCCATTTCTTTTGCAAACCGTAAGACAATCCGCTGGCCGGGCTGCCCTGCGCCGTCTTTTATCTCCGGAAACGGCCTTGGCACAAAAGTCTGTTCCAACAATTCCAGTTCCAAGATACGGTTTAGCTTAAAGAGGCGGAAATCCTGTCTGGTAAGGCAAAAGGCTTTGAGATACCATTCCTTGGACTTATAAGATAGCTTTAACGGTTCCACGATGCGTTCGCTTCTTTGGCTGTTGGTATTTTCATAAACAATCTTCATTTGCCGACGCCCCGTCACGGCTGTTTTTAACGTTTCAAACTTTGCATGGTCCCCCGGCGATTTCCCCCAGCGTGAAAAATCCACTTCCAGCCAGTTTCCCGTGTCCACACAAAAAAGCGCCGACAGCTTTGTCAGGGTTTCTTTTCCGGAAGGATAGCCTGTGGCGGCCATGCCTTGGATGGCATCCAGTACATCCTGTTTTTCGCTTTCGGATAAAACTGTCCGATCCAAGGTAAATCCCGGCATTAAGCAGATTCCCCCATTCCTGCCGGGTTCCGTATAGACCGGAATCCCGGCGCCGCTCAACGCTTCAATATCACGGTAAATCGTCCTTTGGGAAACTTCCAATTTGCCTGCCAATGCGGGCGCTGTGACCCGTCCCTGATCCAACAATTCGTACAGGATTTTGAACAAACGGCTGTCTGACATACCCCTGCCTCCCTGAAGTATATTTGAAACAAACCCTAGAGCGTGTGTGACGCACATCTGGCAGAAAGCAATTTTCAAACACGCTCTAACCAGCATACCATAAAAATCCTGACATGGCTTGACAAGTTTACCTATTTTTAAAATTTTTTTTGCCCGGATGGCGATCATAAGCGAAACAGCACCGGAAAAGAAAACTCCTATCCCTGCCGTGTATACACCTCTTCATTTACCAGGATACATTCCACATTTTCCATATCCACCAGACGGTTAAAAACAAACACCAGATGATTTTCCAGCGTCCCGCAGACATATCCGGTATTATCCACGTCTGCTTCGCAGGGGTGGATCCCATCCATCCCATGCTCATAAACGACATAAACCGTACCGTCCCGGTAGCGGATTGCGGCATAATAGATATTCCATGGATCATAACTTTCTTCCGGCGTCAGTCCAAGCCCGACATTGCAGTCAACATCCATGGAAATCGGGGATATGTGCACTGAACCTTCCCTTGCATTGACATATTCCATTTTCTCTAGTTCTTCCCGAACCGGAATAAAAAGGGAGTCTGTTTTTACCGTCCCTTCGGTTTCGTTATCCGTATTCCGGCAAATTTCCAACGTCAGCCCCGGCGCTTCCTGTTTTGGCAGGCTGGCCGAAAGATACGTATAACAGTAAACCATTTCTTCCGTGGATTTTTCCATATCCACGTATATATTTTCACTGCAACCTGCAAAAGAGAGGGAAAATGGCGCGTCTTCACCAAACCATGCCCCCTTGCTTTCATTGGAGAGCCTGTCAAAAACCAATCCCCGGACGCCTTCCCCTTTCAGGGTAAATTCCACGACGGCAGCATTGCCGTCATAAACCGCTGCAAGCACCGTCAGCGTCGTATCACCGATTTGCCTGGAGAGGGGCGTTAAGGATATGGCATCGCCAAGCAACGCCTCTGCCTGATCAAGCCCTTCGTCGGTGAATTCCCTTTTGGGATACGTTACCGTGCAGATAGTACCCTTTTTTTCCTCATATAAAATCTCATCATGGGGTTCTATATTTTCCCTTCCCAGGGTTCCCCATATCCGGCCCCAAAATTCCCCTTTCGCCGCCACGCTTATGATGGCCGGCGTAAGCACAGCCAGAAAAAACACGGCTGCCCCCTTCGCCCATCCGCTCCATACGGACCGGTAAACCTCCAGCCGGTACTTTTTCAGCATTCTCTTTTTATTCTTTTGATAGGTTTGCGAAAATGCATGCGGCTCTTGCAATGCGTCAAATTCCTGCACGGAAATGTTGAAATCCTCCCTGCCGGTTTGTCTTATTTTTTCTTCCATATCCCGTTATCCCCGCTTTGTGTTCTTCAACATTTTTTTTGCACGCTCAAACCGTTTCCGTACATTTGCCTCCGAAATGCCCAATTTCAAAGCAGTTTCCCTCACGGATAAGTTCCTGACGGCCAGACAGTCTGCCACTTCCCCGTACGGCGGCCTTAAAGCGGCAATCAGTTTTTCCACATCCGGCGCCCCTGCATCCCCGTCCCCGGTATCCGCCTGTTGCCCATACAGGCTTTCGTCACAAAAATATACGAACTCCTGCTCCCTTTTTTGTTTATTGTAAATATCAATGGCAGAATGCCTGATGACTGTGATCATATATTTTTTGCAGTCCTCCGAACAGGCGTCCTCAAAATACACCCGCCCTTTCATCAGTTTCAAAAACGCTTCCTGTACGGCATCCTCCGCCCATTCGTTATCCTGCAAAATACGGTATGCCGCCTGATACATTTTTTGCTCATACAGCTGATAGCACCTTTCCATAAAAATAACGAGGGTCTTTTTGTCCTGCATTTTATGATTTTTATTTTTTTGATCCTGTACCTTTTCGGGGCGCATCTGTCCACCTCATTTACTGCACTTTTGGTATTTTATATACATAGCCCTCATCATAAGAGCCATAAAACGTGATTTGGCATTGGGAACTAAGCTCCTCTTTGTCCTTCACCGGAACATAGAAACCAACCGTTACGGTTTTGGTTTCCCCCGGTTTTACAAATACATGGTAATAATCGGTGGGGCCCGTTCCGTGCTCTGACAAATAAACAGGCATGGAACCCTCCCACTGCAGTTCTTCTTTTGGCTCATTTGGCGATATGACAAACAGGGATAAGTTTAACTCCCTTTCCCCCTCTTTACCATCTTCTGCCTCATCCATGTTGTTGATATCGGCCTGCATCACCAGAAATTTACTTCTGTCTGCATAGTAAGCCGCATCTGTATCCACAATCTCGTCTGCGGAAACCAAAGCGTCTTGCGGGGAGTCATACAGGCAAAAATCATGCAATGTGTAAATCAGATGACCGTCGTCATATAACTTTTTATCCGGCCCGGATTCTATTACCACTGCATCACTGCCTGCCCCCTTGTCTTCCTGGTTTCCTGCCGCATCATTCCCATCCGCATCTGCGTTCGTATTTTCCTGATAGGTTTGCGGAATTACACCGACATCCTTCTGCCCAACTGACTCCTCCATGGTTTCCATTTGCCCTGTGTCACCGCCTGCCGTTACCGCTTCCGTTTTTGCACAGCCGCCAAGCAATATTGCGCCGCATAGTATGGCTGCCGCCATTTGTCTTCTCCTCATATCCCGTCCTCCTGCCGATTAAATGTCTTTTTTCCAAAGAACGATACACATTTTGCCGTTCCTAATTATAATAACTGCCAAAAACCGGAATTTGTGACACGGGTATAAAAAATACACCTAAAGCACATGGCTTGCGGTGTATGATATATACTAACTTAGTCTCAATGACTTAGGGCTTTGGATAGCGACTCGCCATTCGTCCCACGAACTTCGCCACAGCAGACGGATTATACCCAATAGCATTATTCTCTTTTAAATCCTTATAGATAGCTGTCAAATCGCTTAAGTTCATATCATCAATACATCTTTCCAAATGTCTCTTCAGATTGGAGGCTGCAGTCTTCCTCTCTGAAATAGAACATCCGTACCTGATCAGTTCGACGCATTTCTTCATGTCCTCAGCTATCTTCCAGTATTCTATCTCCCAGAATTCCATTTGCTCATCAAAAGTGTTTCCATTGTCAATTAACCACTCGTCAGGTTCCTCATCGAAATCCCCGATATCCCCTCCGTCCTCCTCGCTCTTATCCGAATAAACCTCTGCGCTTTCCGCTTCCGGCTCATTCCCGAAGGGCAAAAACCCATCTTTCACCCAATTCACATCCTCCAAGCAGTCAGCACTCTCACCCAGATACACCAAATCCCCCAAAAATTCTTTCGCTTCTTTTATGGCATACCGCAGGCTGCCAAACACATCTTCCGGCCCATCCTCAAGATCGCTGCGATAATCAAAACTGAGAAATTCTTCATTTGGATATTTGTTGATCTGCTCGCGGCATTTCTGCCATTCTTTAAAAATTCCGGTCTTTCTTCCGCTTTTTACTGCGTAAATCTTTTTCTTCATAATCTATTTTCACCCTACTATTCTAGTACAGCATTGCTTAAATAACGGCGAATCCTACATAAACGATACGGTAAAATAATTCATTCCTACATTTCCACCATACACTGTTTCCGATTCGTAATTGTAATTAGGATGCGGACTCTTCCAATCAGACAAACTGGCGGAACGACTTAGCAAATTTGAAAAAACATTTCTGCTGTTTCGCACGATGCCGGTGTGGGAAGTTTGATTCTATAAATTTTTTTAATAACTCCATACCCTCAGTGGACAAAGGGACACACGGTTTTGCACCGCAGATTTGCGATTCT